>JAYTNA010000770.1:0-2727 GCA_043748865.1 Saprospiraceae bacterium | reverse complement strand
TAAATTGGTGGACATGATTTCGCCGACGGTCGTTTCCGAGGATTTTTTTTCTGCCAGAATAATTTTTCGCGCATAATCGCGCTCCGTCATAATGCCCATATAAGCACCGGCATCTAATACAACTACAGAACCAATATTTTGGTCTGCCATGATTTTGAGTGCGTCCAATACACGCGTTGAAGTTGTCACCGTGACAATACGATTTGATTTTTTGTCTAAAATTTTTTTTATGGCATCCATATTGATTGGTTTTAGTTCAAGATTATTGAAAATTTAGTTTATTCTCGTAAAACTAAAAAAACAAATTTTAATTACAAATAATTTGGCAAAATTTTTTTAAATAATTTTTAAAGTTCGAATAAATTTAAAAAATAAGCGCATTATTTCGAAAAACAATTAAAAAGCAATTCCTATAATAGTTCCTAAAAAGGAAAAAATTATAACGCAAAATCTATAACTCATAACTCAAAACTGTTTCCGTAAAAATCGCCATGTCGTTATCGTCGTTATAAACATGGGGCGACAAACGCACAAACTCGCCGCGCACACTGACGAAAATTTTTCGTTCTTTCAATTTTTCTGAAAGCGCGACGGCATTCACGTTTTTAGGCAAACCGATACCGATTAAATGATGCGCCGTAAAAGGTACTTTTTCGATGATACAACCTGCGTTGCGCAATCTTTCTAAATATGGTTCGGTCAAATTTTTTAAATAAGTTTGAATATTTTCTGTTCCCCATTCCAAAATTTGAGTAATGGCTGCAATACCCATCGGCACATTAATAAAATTAGAACGCTCACCCATATCAAACCGCCGGGCAAACGGCTGATATTCGTCGCGGTAATTCACGAGTTGTGTAAAATCTTCGCTGCCTTTTCTGTTGATCCAATTTTCCTCTAAAGGTTTTGCATTGTCAAAACGTTCGTTGAAATACGCATAACCAAGTGTATAAGGACCCATTAACCATTTATAACCGCCGCAAATAAGTGCGTCCGGTTTTATTTTTTCTATATCCATCGTTAAAGCACCCACACATTGCGTACCGTCCAACACGAACAATGCACCGACTTCACGCGCTCGCGCACCGATTTTTTCTAAGTCATATTTAATACCGTTTGCCCAATGCACGTGTGCGAGTGCTACGAGTGCCGTATCGCTATCAATTGCCGCCAATAAATTTTCTGTCCAGTCTGCACCACTCGTTTTTGTATTCGGATATGCCACCGTTTTGATGTGCATTTCTTTTTTCTTCGCCAATTCGCGCCAAGGATAAACATTGCTCGGAAATTGCGCATCTGCCACGACGATATTTTGTCCGCGGTTAACTTTTATATTTTTTGCAACAACAGCCATACCGTAACTTACGGAAGGAATTATAGCTACGCGTTCCGCAACAGGAGCATTAATAAGTCGCGCAAACAAGTCGCGCAAAACTTCAACATCGGCTAAAAAATGTTGCATCGTCACGTTGTTCGGACTCGATTTGAGCAACATACCGGTCATACCGGCTGCAACCGTACTTTTCAACAACGGCGACATATAAGCGCCGTTCAAATAATGGATATCTTCATCGAGATTAAATAAATGTTTTTGGCAGGTCATCATTGTCGAGTGAATTTTATTTTTTTGATGGAAATTTATTTTCGGATAAAGGAAATAATAAAATTTGTAAGGAGTTAATAAGTTCTAACAAAATTTAAAAATAAGCCGTAATTTTGCGTGTCGGTAGAATATTGGTCTATTAGTTCAACGGATAGAGCGTGGGTTTCCGAAGCCCAAGATAAAGGTTCGATTCCTTTATAGACCACTTTTTTAATGGTTAATGGTTAGTTGTTAATGGTTAAAGAAAATATTCATCATCAACAATTAACCATTAATAACTAATCATTAATTTTTGGTTCCGTAGTTCAATGGATAGAATAGAAGTTTCCTAAACTTTAGATACCGGTTCGATCCCGGTCGGGACTACGATTTTTAGGTGTTGGGTTATTATTTAATAGGATAGAAACCTGCGACAATTAGTTCTTGGCGAAAAATAATTCTCTCAATTTGATTGAAATCTAAAATCTTAATTGTTGCTTCTCCTATAAGTGTTCTGGGTATTATTTGTCCTAAGTTAATTTCAAAATTGTTAGACCAAATATCTTTGCGCGGATTAAAAAGACGAACAAGATGCTCATTCTCATCGTCAATAAATGTTGCAACATCTGTACCTTTATTTTGATTGCAGTGCGGGCAGGCGAGGGCAAGATTCTCAAGAATGGTTTTACCTCTGTGTTTTAAACTTCTTATATGATCAACATGAAAAACAGTAGCTAAAAAAGCTTCCGGTACTAAACAGTATTCACAAGAATTGCGGGCGCGAAGAGATACTTGAAATCGCAATGTTTCCGAAATTTTTTGTCTCATAAACCTTTCTTTACATTTTGGGCAGCACGTGCTTTTGCCAGACCTATAAGTAAATCATAAGTTAAATATTTTTCGAGTTCTTCTTGCTCGCCGGCTGTTATAATTTGATTTTTTTTTCTTTGAACTAAATCTAAAATGCGTTCCTGTATTTTAGGAGCAAATTTGAATTGCATAATTTTTTCGGGCATTGTTTCAGCGATGAAACTTGCAATCTGATCTTGTGCGGAAATAGAAGCTACCATAATTTAAAATTTTAGACAAAATTAAGAAAATTTTCCTTCATGCTCAAGTTTTTTTAGAAACCAAATACAAATATC
>JAYTNA010000769.1:0-12058 GCA_043748865.1 Saprospiraceae bacterium | reverse complement strand
GCATCCGGAACGGCCTTATACTTTATTTTATATTCAGAACATGACCACAAAATTTATTGAACTGCATGGCGATAGGCACTTTGCAGACGATAAAGCAATGGTCGGTGGTTTGGCAGATTTAGACGGGCAGACGGTGATGTTTATCGGACAACAAAAAGGGATTAATACGCGGATGCGACAGTATCGCAATTTCGGCATGGCGAATCCGGAAGGTTACAGAAAAGCTTTGCGTTTAATGAAAATGGCAGAGCGGTTTGGTTTTCCTGTCGTCACTTTGATTGATACGCCGGGGGCAAACCCCGGTTTGGAAGCCGAAGAGCGCGGACAAGCGGAAGCGATTGCACGTAATTTATTTGAAATGGCACAATTACGCGTGCCGATTATCGCCGTCATTATTGGCGAAGGTGCTTCGGGCGGTGCTATCGGAATCGGTTTAGGCGATCGCGTTTTTATGCTCGAAAACACGTGGTACTCGGTTATCTCTCCGGAAAGTTGTTCGTCTATTCTCTGGCATTCTTGGGATTATAAAGAACGCGCCGCTGAATCTTTGAAACTCACTGCCGATAATATGTATCATTTTGGTTTAATTGACGGCATCATTCCGGAACCGACAGGCGGTGCGCATACCTCTCCGGAAGAAACAGCAATGACTTTAAAAAACTGGTTGAAAAAAACTTTAAAAGAACTCTTACTGCTGTCGCCGGATGAACTCGTTGAGCACCGTATAAAAAAATATGAACGCATGGGTACGTATGAAGTTTTGGCTATTGATGCGATAAAATAGATTTTGGATTTTAAATTTAGATCTCATATTCAGTTCAACAAAATAACGAATAACGAATAACGAATTTGATGAAAAACGCGCATTTTATTGGAACAGGTGTTGCATTGATTACACCTTTCACGGAAAAAAAAGCAATAGATTGGGAAGCACTCGAGCGCATGATTGACCATGTTTTGCAACCCGGTGGTGTTGATTACATCGTTTCGCTTGGAACGACCGGCGAAGCGATAACACTTTCGAGCAAAGAATGTCAACAAGTTTTTGATTTTACTGCCGATAAAATAAATAATAAAGTGCCGCTTGTTGCCGGATGGTTCGGTGCCAATTCAACGGCACATTTGTTCGAGCGGTTAAAAAATATTGATTTGAGTCGTGCATCTGCCATTCTTTCCAGCTCACCATCGTACAATAAGCCATCGCAAGAAGGTATTTTTCAACATTATATGGAAATTTCAAAATCATCGCCGGTGCCGATTATTTTGTACAATGTACCGTCGCGCACTTCGTCGAATATGGCTCCGGAAACTGTTGTGCGTTTAGCAAAAGCGAGTGATAAATTTATAGCAGTTAAAGAAGCCTCCGGTAATTTGAATCAAGCGCAATATATTTTGAAACACCGCCCGTCAAAAGATTTTTTAGTTATTTCCGGCGACGACCAAATCACTTTGGGTATGATTGCATGCGGTGGTGATGGCGTAATTTCTGTAATAGCCAACGCTTATCCGAAAGAATTTGCCGGTATGACACGCGCCGCAATGAGTGGTGACTACAAAACTGCTCGCCGCTACAACGATATGTTGCACGACGTACATCCGCTTTTATATATCGAAGGCAATCCGGTAGGAATTAAAGCAGCGGTTTCGATGATGGGTTTGTGCGAAAATTATTTGCGTTTACCGCTTGTGCCGTTGTCAGATAGTAATATAGAAAAATTAAAAAAAGAAATGACTTTGGCAATATAAAAAGCTAATCGGGTATCAAATTAAAATCAAACCAATAAATAAGGCAACTAAAGAACAACCATGGGAACTCAAAACGCCACCACTTACATCCGAATATGAAATGTATCGAGATGTTAAAGACGGAAAAGATGTCATCGTTTGTATGGTTGGCAAAACGGTTTTACTTTATGATGCAAAATGTTTGACCGATTTGCACAAAATGTTAAAAGCACACGGCGACTGGATGGAACTCGGCTCTAGCGATGAACAAAAACCGGCAAAAGCCGGTACTGTTGAAGCATGGGGTCGTTCGGAAAATAACTCTAACGGTGGTTGGTATGGATTAAAAAAAGGGCTTCGCGGCAGATTCGGTATGTACATCCCACCTCTTATGGAAGAACTTGGTCTTGCAGAAGTAGAACATTTTGGAAAAAACAATCGGATGAGAGCGAAATAGAAATGGGGCAATAAAATTTGAAAATCTTTTTTGAAAATCTTTTTTGAAAATCTTTTTTGAAAATCTTTTTTGAAAAAATAAAGCGCAAAGAAAAATTAATTTCTTCGCGCTTTATTTTTTTCAATCGTAAATCATAAATCCAAAATCGTAAATCAATCTTTATACGGATCATAAACATCTTCACCAGCCATGGCTACGCCAATCGGATGCAGATTGAATAAAACTTTAATCGTATCGCCTTGATACGCCAAAACTTCGTTCAGTTTTTTATAACATTCGGGGGCTTCATCGGCACCTGCACCGCGCAATTCTATTTCCGCGGCGCGCATTTGTTTTTTCACCAAATCAAAATCTACGGCTCCTTTTGAAATTACTGTCGAACGTTTTTGTCCGAAATTATCGCGCAAATATTTCGTTTTGCCAACCGCTTTTCTTCTCGACATAATTCTGCCGGCACCATGCACTGTTGAGTACAAACCTTTTTTAGAAATTTCCGAATCAACACCTTCGATGATAACGGATGTGTCGGACATAGTGGCACCGACAAAACCTTGCTGTCCGGGAAATGCCGGCGTACAACCTTTACGCACCACCCAATATTTTTCGCCGAAATGTTCTTCTTGCCAGGCGAAGTTGTGGTGATTGTGTACTTCAAAAGTAATTTTACCGCCGAGAATTTCTAATACTTTTTTAACAACCACATCTCTACCGGCATAAGCATATTCTCCGGCGAGCGACATCGCGGCGATATAATCTTGACCGATTTCCGATGCGGTATCGAATAAAATTGGCGGTGCATCCATATCTCCTTCTTTGCCTTTATCGTCAAATTTCAAACCTTGCGACAGAGCGATAAAACCCGTCGCCGTTTTATGTCCGAAACCGCGCGAACCGAAATGTACGCCAATCCACAACCAACCGTCATCGTCGCGAAATAAATCTATGAAATGATTACCTGAACCGACCGTACCAAGTTGTACTTGAGCCGTTCCAACTAATTTTCTTTGCGGACGAAAAGCAGCCTTAGCAATTTTGTCAATCACTTCGTGTTCTACTTTTTCTTGATTCGGACGACCGACTCCGAAACCGATCCATTTAAAAATTTTAGCCATCACTTGCGCAACTTTAATATCGTCAGCTTTTATATCGGTGCGCACGGCTTTGTTGCCGCAACCGATATCGAAACCCACACCGGAGACGGAAATTTTATTTTTATAAGCCACCGCACCGCCAATCGGATGCCCGTAACCATAGTGCGCATCGGCAGTAAGTACGGCTAAATCTTCGTCGGAAAAACAGCGTTTGAGTTGGAGGATAGATTTTTCGTCAATAATTTCTTTGCCGAAAACAAATAAATTGTCCATTTACTTTTTATGTTTTAAAATTTTGGAATTAATTAATGTACAAAGGTATGGAGATTTTGTAAATAAAAACAAAATTATTACTTTTGTTTCATTCAACGAACAAACGAACATACAAAATGAGAGAAGAATTTTTACATTTCCTGTGGCGCACACGTCGCTTCGATTTTCTGAATTTACAAACGACTGACGGCGATAAAATTGATGTGCTTGATTTCGGCACGTATAACACCAATGCCGGACCCGATTTTTTGGAAGCAAAAATAAATATCAAAGACATTACTTGGGCGGGAAATATTGAGATGCACATTAAAGCATCTGATTGGTTGGCGCACCAACACCAAAACGATAAACAATATGCAAATGTGATTCTACACGTTGTTTATGAGGGGGATGTGCCGATAAAAACCAACGGTGGCGATAATTTGCCCTGTTTGGTTATGAAAAAATATATTCCGGAAGGCATTTATCCAAAATATCACGCGCTTTTGCACAATGAAAATTGGATTCCTTGTGCAAAACATTGGAACGAAGTGTCCGATTTGGTAAAAAAAATGTGGTTATCGCGTGTTTTGATTGAGCGTTTAGAAATGAAAACAACCGCTATCGCTTTGCGTTTGGAAGCCAATAAAAATGATTGGGAAGAAACTTTTTGGCATTTTACGGCGCGATATTTCGGCAGTAAAGTAAATGATACGCCAATGGAATGGTTGGCACAAACTGTTCCGCATTTGATTTTGGCTAAATTGAAAAATAATTTGCCGGCGATTGAAGCTTTACTTTTCGGTCAAGCCGGATTTTTAACTGATGATGTAAAAGATAATTACGCCTTGTCGCTGAAAAAAGAATACAATTTTTTGCGCGTTAAATACAATTTAAACCCATTGACTTCTTCCGTTTTTAAAACTTTGCGGATGCGCCCTTCCGGTTTTCCGACCATGAAAATCGCATTTCTATCGGCTTTGATACACAAAAGCAGCCACTTGTTTTCAAAAGTATTGGAAGCGAAAAATGTTTCCGAACTCGAAAAATTATTTGAAGTATCGGCGAGCGAATATTGGAAAACGCATTATGTCTTCGATAAAATTTCTCCGCCCTCGAACAAAAACTTAGGAACACAAACTATTACTTCTTTACTCATCAACGTTGTTGTGCCTTTTATTTTTCATTACGGACAAACGCACCATGATGAAGACATAAAAGACCGTGCCGTTCAATTACTACACGACATTAAAACCGAAAAAAATAATATCATTGAACGCTGGGAATTACTTGCCGTTAAACCTGATTCTGCGGCCCAAACTCAAGCACTTATTCACCTCAAACAAAATTATTGCGACCATAAAAGATGTTTGCATTGTGCGGTTGGCACGAGTATATTGAAATGAATTAAATGATAAATGATGAATGATAAATGATAAATGATGAATGATAAATTTTTTTAATTTTTGAATATAAAAAATCATGGAAATAAAAGATCCATTAGGCAGTAAATCACTTGCTTTTGCAAAGCGAATCGTCAGACTTTACAAATATTTGTGTGAAGATAAAAAAGAGTATATTATCAGTAAACAAATACTGCGTTCAGGAACTAATCCCGGTGCGATGGTTCGAGAAGCGGCAAATGCGGAAAGTGGCGCAGATTTTATTCATAAATTAAGTGTGGCACAGAAAGAAATAGGTGAAACACGCTATTGGTTCGAACTGTTACGTGATATAGAGTTATTGACAGAAATACAATATAAGTCAATTGATGCAGATGCCGATGAGTTGATGCGCATCGTGAGAAGCTCCATTCTAACTAAAAAGCAAAATTTGAAAAAGGATTGAGTAGAATGATGAATGATAAACGATGAATTCAACATAAATCATCATTCATCATTCATCATTCTATTCAATTCTCTTTCCTTTAAAATAATCTACAATTTTAGCAGACGGATATTTTTCGACAACTTTTGCCAAAAAACGTTCCGCTTCTGTCCAACCGGAAAGTGTGCCGATGAGATAAGAAATTTGTCCGCCGGGTAATTTATCCGTGTTGATGTCTGACGAAAAACTTTCTGCTGCCATTTTCAAATCGGCATTTGAAAGTGGTCTTGCCGATTTCAGTAATTCTATTTTATAGCCCGTATAAATTCCGATAGGGTTTACGTTGACAACAACCTCTGCATTTGTCGATTTAGAATTTGTATTCGAAGGTATTTCGGTTATCTTCGGTGGTGTTACTGATTTTGGTGCCGCTTGCTCTTTTATTTTTTCGACGATTTTTTCACGCGTAGGTTTTGGTTGAACCGGTGTGACAATTTTTTCCGGAGTTACAGGTATTTTATACTCTTTATCACTTTCATCGGAAGAAAGAAACTTCGCCATTTCTTCAGCATGAATAATTTCTAAAAGACTTTTTCCATCATAACTATCTTTTGCGAAGCCGATAATGCGCAATTCTGTGCGTCTGTTTTTTGAATGTTCTTCTTCACTGCATAAAACACCATTGCTGCAACGATTGATTAAGCGACTTTCACCGTAACCTTTAGCTTTGATGCGACCCTTTTCGATAAGTCCGTTAGAATGAGAAACAACATAATTCACGGCAGCTTGCGCACGTTCTTGCGATAAACGTTGATTAAATTCATCCGAACCGCGTGCGTCGGTATGCGAACCCAATTCCATGACAATCGACGGATTGAGTTTAAGTACATTCGCTATTTTATTTAATTCTTTTTGTGAAGCAGTCGTGATATTGAAACTGTTATACTCGTAATAAATATTGTCAATGACGATATTGCGATTAGTATCAATTCTATCCATTTCCATATTCGCCAACAAATTGCCGATTTTATTATCTTCCGACGACGTTAAGTTATCTAAAACACCCGGTGTAACCGTTCCAAAACCTTCCATACATAAATAACAACTGTCAATATTAACGTGCGCTTCCAACCGTTTAGTGAAAAACCCTTTTTTGCGAATTAAAATCGTGTAATGGTTGCCTTGTTGCAGTGTAAAACTCACATTTGGTGATTTAATTGAGTCCAAAATGAGTTCTTCTTTGTGTGCCGTGTTGTTATAAATTTCTACACGCGCACCATTAATAGCATCTACCGGAATATCTTCCGAATATCTTTTTTCTGCCAATGAAAGCTCTAATAAATAACCGGGCAAACGCGGTAATGCTTTTTCAATGAAGATTTTTTCGCCCGGTTTTTTCCCGGCGGTAGATACTTCTTGAATAACAGGTTTAAAAACTTTTTTCTCAAATTGCAACACATAATTTTTTCCGGCATCCACATCAAAAGTAAAATGCCCGGACATATCGGAAATAGTTTTGCCAATCAACGTCGCATTTTGATCGAGAATGGTGATGTTTACTTCATTCAAAAATCCGCGATTATGTTCTTCAAAAACATAACCTTCAATGGTTACTTTTTGTGCGGATACAAGTGAAACTATTGAAAGAAAAATAATTATGAATAAAAAATTGATGGTGCGCATAGCATTTATATTGTGTAAGTTTAGTTTTGTATTTAGGTATTTAGGTATTAATGTTGGTTCTAAATTTTTTTAAATAACTAATACCTAAAACCTAATTTTTCATACAAATATTGTAAAAAATCTTTAGAATTGTATTTTTGATTTTTTTTATTTCGCTTTCTTTATTTTCCTGTCAAAAAAATCAATAATAGCGGTATAAGCTGTCAACCAACTTTTAAAACGGAGAAAACTGTGTACTTCGTCCGGAATGATGAGAAGTTCAGTTTCTACATTTTTTGTGCGCAAAACGCGCTGTAAAAACATGGTTTCACCGAAATTCACATTCGCATCATCGTCGCCGTGAATCATCAATACCGGTGATTTCCAACCGTCAATAAAATTTATCGGTGAACTTTTATACGCTAATTCCCCCATTTTCGGATACCGCAGCGAATCATAGTCGGGCGTAAAAGTCGGGATAGATGTGTTCCAATTATGTACGCCATGCACATCAGCACCTGCCGAAAACAAATCCGAGCGACGCGCTAAAGCGTGTGCTGTTAAATAACCGCCGTAACTGCCGCCCCAAATTGTAATTTTCTTTGCGTCAACACCGGCGTTAGCTTTCAACCATTCACCCGCAGCTTCTATATCTCTAAACTCACTTGCACCTGTTGCACCGAAATCAAGTGCTTCTCTGAAATCGCGTCCGTATCCGATGCCGCTTCGATAATTGATGTGCAAAACCACATAACCTTGCGCCGCAAAATATTGACTCAAATTATAAGCGTTGGAATAGTAAAGCGACGGATGAAAACCCAAAAGCATTTGCCGGCGCGACCCGCCATGCACGAAAATAAGTGCCGGATGCGATTTATCATTCTTGAAATTTTTCGGATAAAAAACTTGATTATAAAAATTGATATTGTCCGATGCTTTTAAAGTCAAAGCTTCCGGTACTACGAGTTGTTCCGGTGGCGTATTCAATTCGGATTTTGTGAGGATGCGCGTTTTGCCATCTGATAAAACCGCCACTTGAGTCGGTGTTCGTGCGTCGGTGTGAATATAAAAAATTGTTTTACTATCCGCCGCAATTTGAAACAACGCTTCAATTGCATTACCTGACGTTAATTGTTCAAGTTGAATTTTTTCTCCGCTTGTGTTGACGCGCCAAAAATGTTTGCGGTCTATATCATTTTGGTTTGAATTAAAAATCAAACTCGCATTATCCTTCGTAGCGTTCACTTCGTCCACTTCAAAAGCACCGTTGGTAATTTGAATCGGTTTTGAATTGCCGGATGTTGCTACTGCATAAAGTTGTTGCCAACCGATTTTTTCCCAACAAAAAAAGATTTTATCGCTCGGTGCCGACCACATTAATTGATCATGCCCGTTATGCGGTGTATAAACGCTGCCTGAACCGGCATCAGCCGTGAAAACGGTGCGCGTTTTGCCGGTAGCAACATCTGCAATTTTTATTGACCAAGGTGCACCTTCGCGATGCGGCATTGAAAAAGCAACGAGGTCAACGTTGCGTTGAATGTGCAAAAACGCCAAACTTTTTCCGTCCGGCGACCAAGACGGTGACGCATCGTTATCAACCGCCGGTTCAAAAAAAGTATATTCTTTTTTCATAAAATCATAAACACCGACGAATGAATGATCCGTTCTGCTACTCACGAATGCTAATTTTTGTCCGTCCGCCGACCAACGCAAAGACGAACACGCACCGCGCACCGTAAAAATTTGTTTTGGAGATAAAGTATCCGATAAATTTTTAAAAAAAATTTGTCCGTTGCGCGAGAACGCCAATCGTTCGCCATTTGGTGAAACGGTCGGATTATTTCCGAGACCAATTTTTTCTAATCTACTCGTCGCGATATTTATTTTCCAAATCGTCGGTGCAGTACCGTCCGGCAAATGTGCGGGATTATGCGAAGCCGTTGCACGCACCTGCGGTGCATTACCGCGTACAAAGTATAATGCCGAAGCGTCCGCCGTCCAATCAAGATTTGTTAATTCTTGTCCATCGTCGTCCGTGAAGTTGGTCAAGTTTTTTACGTTATAATTTGGCGCATCCGCCAATTGTATATTTCGGACGCCGCGCTCATTTTGTATCCACGCCACCTTTGAACCTGTCGGTGAAACAGTTATGGTTGAATAAAACGGTGCCGATAATAATTTTTCGATGGTGATTTGCGCCACCGAAGTTTTTAAAATACAAAATAGAAATAAGATAAGTAAAATTGGTTTTTTCATTGCCGGTTTAATTTTGATTGTCATTGTTCTCGAAAGTCTAATGTGATAAATTGTCGAATGAAGGTAATGCCGTTTTTAATTTTTTTTATAAAGAATCGGATGAAATAAAGAAAAAATTTCATTTTTCTATTGGATATTTTTATCTTCGCTTAATAAATACTACGAGACAACAAAGCAATGAACAACGTACAATGAATAATTAACAATAAATTTTTGTAAATTATTCATTATTCGTTGTTCATTATTCATTAATTTTATGATTTCCCACTGGCAAAAATATCCTTTTTTGCGTTTGCTATTCCCGTTGTGCACCGGCATACTTTTATCGCAAATAAATATACCTATTCAACCGGTTTGGTATCTGGCGTGTAGTGCATTTTTGATATTCTTGTACTGTGTTGCGCGTCATTTTGATTTTAAAACGCGTGTCTTGTTCGGCGTAGCTTTGAATATTTTATTTATTAGCTGCGGTTATTTATCGGCTTATTATCACAACGAATTAAATCAATCCAACCATTTTTCGGCACCGGAAAAACAATATTTTTTGACACAAATTACTGATGATGTGAGTAATAATTACGGACATCGTTACATTGTTCGCATTTATCAACAAGATACAACGCATAGAGATTGCACGGGCAATTTATTGGTTTATTTGAATTTGAAAAATGATTCCACAACTTTAAATATTGGCGATTGGATAACGCTACACGTTTCACCCGAACGCATTAAAGCATCCGGAAATCCAGAGGCATTTGATTTGTCGCGATATTGGCATTTTCAAAATGTACATTATCGCTGTTTTATTGCCGGAAATGACTTTAAAATTGTAGAAAAAAATTCCGGTTTTTCATTAGTAAATTACAGTTTACAAGTTCAAAAAAAATTACTCGGCGTTCTCAAAAAACATTTACCGACACCGAACGAATACGCAACCGCGTCAGCTTTATTGCTCGGTGCAAAAAGCGAAATGACGGATGAAGTGAAAAATGCGTACATTAATACCGGTTCGATGCATATTTTGGCGGTGTCCGGTATGCACATCGTTTTAATTTTTGCCGGATTAGATTGGCTTTTAAGTTTTTATAAAAGCGGCGACAGACGTGGGTTGTTTGCAAAAACAATTATTCAAATTCTTTTGATTTGGTCTTTCACATTTATTGTCGGCATGGGTGCGAGTATTTTGCGAGCAGCAGTGATGGCAACGTGTTTGGCTTTGGGTAGAATTATTCGGCGAGAGGCATCGGTTTATAATATTTTGGCGGCTTCCGCTTTTTTGCTTTTAGTTTACAATCCGTTCATGTTGTACGATGTTGGTTTTCAATTGTCATATTTTGCAGTCGTCGGTATCGTAATTTTTTTCAAGCCGGTGCAAAAACTTGTAATCACAAAATATAAAATTATAAACCTCATTTGGGATACAATAGCTGTCGGATTGGCGGCGCAAATTGCAGTAACACCTTTATCCCTGTATTATTTTCATCAGTTTCCGACTTATTTTTGGTTGTCCGGAATTCTGGCGGTGCCGGTGTCATCGGTAGCTCTTTATGCGGGTATCGTTTTATTTTTTACCGATGCGATTCCGATTTTGGGTCTGCTTGTCGGAAAAATATTTTATTGGAGTATTTGGCTAATGAACGCCATTATTTTTTCGATTCAACATTTACCTTTCAGTCTCATTTCAGGTATTTGGTTAACAACTTTAAATGCGTTATTAGTTTATGTCGTCATCATTGGCGCGAGTTATGCCGTTTTTGAAAAAAAATTGCGCCTGTTGATGTATCCGTTGTTGAGTATTTTTATTTTGAGTTGTTTGAATGTTTCGGCAGTTTTTAAAAAGCAAACACAAAAACAAATCGTCATTTACAATATCGCCGGCAATACTTTGGTAGATTGTTTTGATGTGGATAGTTGTTTCAGTATCATCGCCAAAAATGAACGCGATACAGCGGTAGAGAAGAAAATAAATTATGCCGCACAAAATCATCGGTGGGCGATGGGCATTAAAAATTTGTGCGCGATACATATAAACAGCAGTAAAAAAAGCGATACATTTTTTTACGTCAACGGTTTTCTCCAGTTTTACGACAAACGCATTTTGATACTCGACGCTTTACCGTCGCAACCGATTAGAATACCTTTTGATGCCGTGCTTATTATTGGTAATCCGAGAATTAAACTTGCCGATTTGCAACTGCTCGTAAAATTTAATACGCTTATTTTTGATGCTTCTAACTATAAAAAAAACGTTGCTGCTTGGAAAGAAGAAGTACGGATAATTCCTGTTTCGTGCTTCGATGTGAGAGATTCGGGTGCTTGGATATTTGATTTTTGAAAATCGAAAGTCGCGTACCATTTATTTATCATTGTTTGCCTTTTTATTACAGCTTAAGTCTTGGAATAGGTTTCATGCCTTCTTGGATGACTCTAAGATATTGAGGAGATTTCCGTGGAATATTAAATTTCTTAGATTGTATCCAAATAAAAGCGTTTTTTTTTGCTTTTAGCTTTTTAATTTCCGGTGCTTCCCTTTCTAACCAGTCTTTTAACCATTGAAGTTTATTTGAAACGGTACTAACTTCACCTGTATTAGCAGAATGTACTTCAACGAAAAAAACTTCATTTTTATAACAAAAAAAATAATCCCAACGATTTTCTTGAGAATATTTATGCGTAGTACAAGTATCTAAATCAACACTTCCTGAACATTGTCTTGTATCGGAAAGCTCAATTTTATTACTGTGCGGACCTAACCCTTGTAATCCCGGTTGATAGCACTCGGCAA
>JAYTNA010000768.1:0-3765 GCA_043748865.1 Saprospiraceae bacterium | reverse complement strand
CGGACGGAACCGTTTTTATGAGTGCAGGTTCAAAATTATATACCTATAAAGTCGGTGACGCGCTCAAAGAATGGCGCGAAGTGATGGATTTTTCTAAATACGGAATCTTCAATATTAAACGTTTGAGTATAAATAGAGATCAAAACCGAATTGCTTTGGTAAATGATATTACGAGAAAAAGATAGTTTTTATATTTATTTACAATCATTTTTCCGGATAAACGTTCTAAGTGTTTATTGTGTATCTTTTAAAACTATTATTTTACAAAAAAAATAAAAATGAAATACTTAATAGCAAGTTTATTCTTTATGACGTTGTTGTATGTCGGTATGGCACAAACACCCGCTATACACCCCGATAATTTTTATACGATACAACTCGGCACATTCGATCCGGCTGTTAAGCAAGCCGATTTTGAAGCGATTCGCTCTTATGCTTATGTTTATCGCAGAAACAATATGGTTTTTGTCGGTGGTTTTAATACACCCGAAGATGCTCAATCCGTTCTGCAACAATTAAAAGCAAAGGGTTATGACGATGCTTTTATCACTAAACGCCCTTTGACGAACGAAAAATCGTATTACGTTATTCAATTAGCCACAAAAAATGCCGGAGAGCCTGTTGAATGGAAAAAATATGCCGTCGCCGGCGATTTATTTTCTTTTCCTAGCAATTCTCAAGTGCGTATTTTGCATGGCGTTTATGAAGACAAGAACGATGCCCGCGTGAAATTGAATGAATTGATTGCAAAAGGATTTCAAGATGCTTTTTTGAAAACGATAAAATTGCCGCAAATCAGCACGGTAACATCTTTTGATACCGGTGAGGAAGCAAATGCCACTCCGGTTCACGCTATTTCTAAAGGTATTTCACTTCCTGTGCCCGGAAGTTATTCTATACAAATTACTAAAAGAAAATCCGTTGTGAGACTACAAGATGCCTTGCGTAAAATCGGTGCTTATATAGGCGAATCGGATGGTAAATTGGGGAAAATTACGGAGTCGGCTTACAAATTGGCTTTAGAACAAAATCGAAAATTAAAATCTTTGAATGAAGTAGCTCAAAAATATACCGGCTTTGGCGAATGGGAAGATATACGTTTGTTGTTGACATTGACACGCGATATGAATCCTAAACAAGAAGTAGCAGAAATTTCTTCCGATTTATTAATTAATTTGCCAAGTGAAGTACTCAGCGCGACCGAAAGTGCAAAAATGTTGAATTGGCACGTGACAGCTTGGAAAAAATTGGAAGCATGGTCCGGTAAATCTGCGACACACGCACAAGAATACAACGCTTTGCAAGTTGTTTACTACCGCACATTGACGCACCTTGAAGATTATTATGTAAAAAATGGTTTAAAACAAGAAGCGGCTACGGCACTTGCGGTTTCTGTAATGAAAACATTAATTGGTCAAGATATTGATGCTGTTGTTCAATAATTTAAAAAATTATTTGTTGATATGCATTAATTTGTTTTAATTTTGCGTTGCAAAAAGCGATGAATTATAACAATGAATCCATTTTACAACGATCCTGAAACGGAAGTTTTAGAAGAAGAAATAAACTTAGAAGATGAGTTGGCAGACATTGAAGTCGGTCGCTTATCCTATCTTATTGTTTACAATGACGATCATAACACTTTCGATTGGGTGATTGAATGTTTTAAAGAAATACTGCATCATACATCCGATCAATCGGAACAGTTGGCGTACATAATTCATTATAAAGGAAAAGCTACCGTTAAAACAGCTCCTTATACGGAATTAAAACCGAAACAAGAAGCCTTATGCGACAGAGGACTTTCAGCCGTGATTGAAGAAAATTAAAATGTATGAAGGCGTGGTTAACGGGAAAAAATAAGGTGAACGAATACCCGGAATATGCACATATTCCGGGTATTGTTGCAATTGGTGGTGATTTGTCGGTTGAACGTTTAATATTCGCCTATTCCTATGGAATTTTTCCTTGGTTTGATAAAGATGAACCTATTTTATGGTGGTCACTTGCACCGCGCATGGTACTTTTTCCGAAAGAATTGGTTGTGAGCAAAAGTATGCGCCCTTATTTTAATCAAAAAAAATTTGAAGTCACATTTAATCAGAATTTTTCCGATGTTATGCGCTCATCTCGAATCGCTAAAAGAAACAGGCAAGAGGGCGGATCGTGGATAACGGACGATTTAATTTCTGCTTATACGCGCTTACATGAACTTGGTTTTGCACATTCTATAGAAGTTTGGCAAGAAGACGAACTCGTTGGCGGTTTGTATGGTGTCGCTTTAGGTCGCGTTTTTTTCGGTGAAAGTATGTTTGCACACGTACCCAATGCTTCTAAATTCGGTTTTATATCTTGGGTAAATTTTTTACAATCGCTCGGATTTTGGCTGATTGATTGCCAACAACAAACACATCATTTGGGTACACTCGGCGCAAAACCCATTTCGATAGATTTATTTGAAACATTTTTAGAGAAAAATCGGGAAGAGCCCAATATTTTGAAAAATTATTTCAGCAATTAAAATTTCCGTCCGCAAATGTGAAAAATTGAATTTTCTCAACTCACTTGACATTTTGTATTAAAATTCTAAATCGTAAATGATGCGTTGCTTATCTATTATATTTGTCTTACTAACCATGATGGCTTGCAAAATACCGCAACCTTTGAAATTGGATTTACCGTTAAGTAAATACGGTTTGTCGGTTGTGAACGATATAAATATCTACAAAAAAATTGTCAATGCAGATGCCGACAATAAATTATTGGATATGCGCACCATTACACCCGATGCACAGTTTGATGTAACTTATGCAACACCTAATAATTTAGTAAAACGCGCCGTTTATCCGACGGCAGATGTTTTTATGCGCAAACCGGCAGCATTGGCATTAGAACGTGCTAACAAAATTTTAAAAAAACAAGAATTCGGTTTGGTTTTATTCGATGGTTACAGACCCTATCGCGTCACGGAAATTTTTTACGAAGAAATACGCGACACCATTTATGTTGCCGATCCGCATCGAGGTTCTCGACACAATCGCGGCATGGCAATTGATCTTTCGATGTTCGATTTAAAATCCGGCCAACGCGTATCTATGCCTTCCGCTTATGACGAAACTACGCCACGCGCTTTTCACAATTATATGGATTCTGACAGCGCGTCGCTCAAACACCGCGAAATTTTAAAAAATGCTATGGTGGCAGTCGGGTTTGAAATTAATGCACACGAATGGTGGCACTACGATTTTAAAGGTTATCAAAAATATTTCACTTACGATTTATGGCACACGGAAATTAGAAAAGCGAATGAAGGGCTATAATTTATAAACCACATAGGCACTTAGTTTACATAGGTTTTTTATTCTTAAACCACATAGGCGCCTAGTCTATATAGTTCTCGTAGTTTTTTTAATTCTTAATTCTTAATTGTTTTAAACTGCTGCCCTCTGTCTTCATAATTTTTAAATAAATCGAAACTTGCGCAGGCGGGAGAAAGCAAAACAACTTCGCCCGGTTTTGAAATTTTTTGGCAAACCGATAAAGCATCAATCATAGAATGAGTATCATGCGTTTCTATTTTTAGTACAGAGAAAAAAGAAATTATTTTTTCATTATTCACACCCATAGCTACAATTGCGCGTACTTTTTCTTTCACCAAATCGGTAATTAAATTATAGTCATTGCCTTTATCCAATCCGCCGAGAATAAGTATCGTTGGTTTAACCATCGCTTTTAATGCCCAGACAACACTGTCCACGTTGGTCG
>JAYTNA010000767.1:0-11431 GCA_043748865.1 Saprospiraceae bacterium | reverse complement strand
TGTCGGGTGAATTAAATCAATGATACGCACAAAAAAACGGTTGGGTTTTTCTTGATTTAAAAGTTCCAAGCGTTTTTCCGTGATGCGTGTGCCGTGCGATGTATGTTTTTTGAAATAGCCGGTTTCTTCTTGAATTTCTCGGACACGCGCTCTGCCTACGCCGTTATCTTCGACAATGCAAAGCATGGTGTCATCATCAAAAAGTTCAAAATGAATTTTTATAAAACCGGTTCTTTTTGGTTTGATGCCGTGTTCAATCGCATTTTCTATATAAGGTTGAATAATCATGGTGGGAATGCCGATAATATCGTTTTCAATATCATCAGAGACAGTTATGCTGAATTGAAAACGCTCATCGAAACGCAATTTCTGATTGATGAGCAGATAATCTTGCAAAAATTCAATTTCGTTTTCTAAAGTCACTACTTCTTGTTCGGAATTTTCGAGGGTGGTGCGCATGAGTTGCGCAAATTTCGCCAAATATTTTGTGGCAGTCACGCGGTCATCTGCATTCACAAAACTTTGAATCGCATTCATGGCGTTGAACAAAAAATGCGGATTCATTTGCGCACGTAAGGCTTTCAATTGCAGTTCATTTGCTTGAAGGCGCAACATTTCAGTTTCTTTTCTGCGTTTTTCTACTTCATGCTTAAATTCTAACTCGTTGACTTTGATGCTATTAATTTCTTCAAAATATTTGCGTTGAAACTCTACGTGTAAACATTCGTAATCGTAGGCTTCTTTAAAATTATTTCGTGCGGCGAAAAACGCGGCGATATCTTTACAAATACGTGATTGCAGCGAAGCATTATCTATTTGTCCGGCATAACGTAAAGCTTCTACTAATTTTTTTTCTGCATTTCTTTGCTGTCCGGCATTTTTAAAAAGTAAGCCCTGCCAATGCGCAATTTTTGCAAGATTCTCAAAATTACCGATGTGCTGAACATAAAAATTTTCGGCGAGGTGGAAATATACTAAGGCTTTATCGAAATCACCGCGTTTAAAAAGACAAAAACCGATATTCGCCGTTGCATTCGCCCGCGCTTCTTCACTGTGGTCATCGTCGGTTTGAAGCACTTTTTCAAAAAAATATTCGCCTTGAACATAATTATCGAGTGCCACGTGCGCTTTGCCGACATTTAAATAATGCCAAGCTAACCGACTTTTTATACCATGCGCTTCGCAAATTACTACCGATTTTTCATACGCCGTGACACACCGTTTTAAATCCTTTGTTTTTTCATACACCATACCTTTACCGGTGTGTACGAGTGTCTGAAAATACATATCTTTTACGGTGAGGTTATTTTCAGGAATTTCGCCGAAAATTTTTTGTGATTGAAAAAATAATTCGGTCGCTAAATCATACTCGCTGCACAACCAGTGCATATAGGCTTCTCGACACATCAAACGCGATTGCAGCACATCATTCGGCATTTGCGATAACAAGCGACGCGTTTTGTCTATGAAAAAAACCGTGCGCTCGATATTTTTCATGTTGATAAGTGTACCAAGATAATCCGTATAAGTTTCGATGATTTGCGCAGTATTACCGTCTATTTCTACTAATTGAATGGCTTTATTAAAAAGTGCATCCGAAGTTTTGAAATTATACAATTGATTTTCTACAATTGCATTGAGCACGTAAAATCGCCAACCGGACGGTTCATTATCGCTTTCAGTAAATCTTTGTTCTATTTCATGCAGCATACGCTGCGCCTCTTGTACATGAGTAAACGTACAGAATTCAACAGTATCTAAATCTTTTTCAAGATTGTACTCTATTCTATAGGCGTTTTTTATATCGCTTACCTTTAATGTCGAAGTGATACCGGTCATTAGCTTTATCAATTAATCCGCTTCAAAAATAGAAAAAAAAATTGAAATTATACCATTACCGGATATAATTTCAATTTTATTGCGCTTTAATAAATTTAAAACAGAAAAGTCAATTTGGAATTTCCGGCAGTTTGTTCGCGTTTTTTCCGAAAGGAAAATTCATAAGTAACATACAAACAGAGAGACTTAACAATAGCCAAAAATCGTGTGATGTGGGAAGCATAATAAGGGCGTTTAATTTTTTTAAGAAATTTGGTTTTTTACGGAATTTTTTACTTTTAATTAAAAATGAATATTATATTTACTTACTTGTGAATAAGACTACAAAAGTTTAAATTAGTTTATTCATATTGCAAAAAAACGCACTTTTATTTAACTTGTCAAGTCCTGACGCTTAACTTAATAAATAATTAAACTAAAAACGCCAATAAAAGATTTTAAAAGCAACTTCCGGCTAATATTTTGCGTTTTATAAACTTGAAACTTGTTTATATTTGTGTGATTTTTGGAAGATGTATTAATTAATAACTGCTGAACTGTTTTACCGAACTTATACGATGAAAGATAATTATAGCTTATTACTTGAAAAACTTGATCAATTTATTCGCAAATTTTATATCAATCAACTTTTGCGGGGTGCATTATATTCTACCGGATTAATTTTGGCGTTATTTCTTGGTTTAAATTTTGCGGAGTATTATTTTTATTTCCCGCCTGCTGTAAAACTGCCTTTGTTTTGGAGTTTTGTTGCGGTATCCGGTGCCGCACTTTCATATTGGGTTTTGATACCGATTATGCACTACTATCGCCTCGGTAAAACTATTTCTCATGAACAAGCGGCGCAAATTATCGGTAATCATTTTCCGAATGTAAAAGATAAATTGCTGAATGTTTTGCAACTTCGTAAAAGCTATCAGCAATCAGCAATCAGCAATCAGCCGACGGAGGATTTAATTATAGCTTCGATTAATCAAAAATCGGATGAAATAAAATTAGTGCAGTTTAAATCAGCGATTAATTTGGCGAATAATAAAAAATATTTGCGTTACGCTTTGCCGCCGCTCTTGTTATTAATTTTTATGTTGTTCGCTGCACCGAGTCTTTTGAAAAACGCATCGAACCGTTTATTTAATTATAACAAAGAATTTGAACGCGACGCACCTTTCAAAATTTCACTTGATAAGGATAAACTTAAAGTCGTTCAGTTCCAAAATTTTGATTTAAAAGTGACGGCGAACGGTACTGTTTTACCGAACGAATTATTTATTGAACGCGACGGTTATCAATACAAACTTAAAAAAGACAACGATACTACTTTTAGTTATAATTTCACGAACGTTCAGAAAGATATACCTTTCAAATTGTTCGCCGGTGTTGTAAATACGCCGATGTACAATTTGCAAGTGTTGAAAAAACCAAACATTGTCGGCTTCGATGTCAATTTAGAATATCCGAGTTATGTCGGCAGACCGAATGAGATTTTATCTAATCAAGGTGATTTAGTCGTACCCACAGGCACAAAAATAAGTTGGACAGTGAATGCGGAAAATACGGACGATATTCAGTTGTCGTTTGCAGGCGGAAAAGCACAATCTGTTATTCGTCAAAACGATACGCGTTTTATTTTTTCGAAGCAAGTGAAAAGCGATGAAAATTACCGCTTGTTCATTTCCAATAATTTTTTGAACAAAGCAGATTCCGTTACTTA
Organism: Saprospiraceae bacterium; assembly: GCA_043748865.1. Taxonomy (GTDB): domain Bacteria; phylum Bacteroidota; class Bacteroidia; order Chitinophagales; family Saprospiraceae; genus JAAFJT01. The sequence continues at coordinate 7,884 of JAYTNA010000767.1, read as the reverse complement.
TAATTTGACGGTTGTGCCGGATATGTTTCCGACAATCAGCGTTCAAAAATTTGACGATTCGCTCAACAAAAAACGTTTTTATTTTGTCGGAGAAGCGAGCGATGACTACGGTGTGCGCAATTTATCTTTCAATTATCAAATAAAACGCGCCGGCGGTGTGCAAGAAGGTTTGCAACGCGCAGCAATTGTCAATCCAAATTCTAAACAAGCACAGTACCAATATACATTCAACGCTGCCGAATTAAATTTACAACCTGGCGATGAAGTGAATTATTATTTTGAAGTTTTTGATAACGATGCTATTAATGGTGCAAAATCAGCAAAAACCAACATGATGGTTTTTACACAGCCGAGTGTAGAACAAGTTGAAAAACAAATTTCAAAAAATAATGACCAAATCAAAGATGATTTGAAAAAAGCAGTGCAGGAAACGAAAAAAGTACAAGATGATTTACAAAAACTGCGCGAAAAATTGTTGCAACAAAAAGAAATAGATTGGCAAACCAAAAAAGAAGCGGAGCGTTTGCAACAGCGTCAACAAGAATTAGATAAACAAATTGACGACATCAAAAAGAATTTTGATGAAAATTTGAAAAACGAAAAAGAATTAAAGAAAGATGAAGAACTTTTGCAAAAACAAGAACAATTGCAAAAAATGTTCGACGAGTTGAAAAACCCGGAGATGAAGGAGTTATTGAAACAAATCGAAGAGTTGATGCAAAAAATGGATAAAGACAAGGCACTCGATAAAATGGAGGAAATGAAGTTTTCTAATGAAGAAACGCAAAAAGAATTAGAGCGTATGGAAGAACTCTTCAAACAAATGGAAGTCGAAAACATGATGCAAGAGCAAATTGATAAACTCGATGACTTGGCAAAAAAAGAAGATGAGCTTTCTAAAAAAACGGAAAATAGCCAACAAGAAGATAAACAAAAGCAAGAAGATTTGAAAAAAGAACAAGAGAAAATCAATAAAGAATTTGATAAACTGCAAGAGAAAAAAGAGGAATTAGAAAAGAAAAATAAAGAATTGAAACGTCCGGAAAAAATGCCGGACACAAAAGAAGATGATAAAGGCATTAAAGAGGATTTGAAAGACAGCAAGGAAGAATTAGAACAAAAGCAAAACAGTAAAGCATCGAAAAAGCAGAAATCGGCGGCGAATAAAATGAAAGATAAAGCCAACAAGATGAAATCTGCACAGCAAAAAGGTAAAGAAGAAGAAATGGAAGAAGATTTGAAAGCGATTCGTCAATTGCTGGAAAATTTAGTGCAACTGTCATTCGATCAAGAAGCAACTATGAAAGACATCGGCAGTGCGGCAGAAAATACGCCGCGTTATACAAAAGATGTGCAACAACAAAAAAAATTGCAAGGTGATTTTGTGATGATAGAAGATTCGTTGCAAGCTTTGGCGAAACGTCAAATCAAAATTCAAACTTTCATCACAGATAAAGTAACTGATGTTAAACAAAATATGTCCGGTGCGTTGGAAAGACTTGAAGACCGTAAAAAATATGAAGGTCAAGATTTGCAACAACGCAGTATGAAAAACCTAAATGATTTAGCCTTGATGCTTGCCGAGTCTATGAAAGATATGCAAGATCAAATGAATCAAATGTCAGGTAATGGCAGTTGCAGTAAACCGGGCGGTAAAAAACCAAACGGAAAAGGGGGTAAAGAACCCGGCGATAAAATAAGTGAAGGACAAAAAGGCGTGAATGAGCAATTAAAAAATCTACGCGACCGATTGAAAAAGGGTGAAGGCGGAAAAGGCGGTGCAGCCGGTATGAGTAAAGAATTTGCACAAATGGCAGCGAAACAATCGGCTTTGCGCGAAGCATTGAAACAAAAACAAAAAGAATTGCAACAACGCGGCAAAGGCGAAAAAGGTTTACAAGATTTGATTGACGGGATGGAAAAAACAGAAACAGAACTCGTCAATAAACAATTGACCAATGAAACGCTGAAACGTCAAGATGATATTCAAACGCGGTTATTGGAATCCGAAAAAGCTGAACGCGAACGCAAAGAAGACGATGAACGCAAAGCAAATACGGCAAAACAAGTGGAAACACCTATGCCGCCGGCTTTACAAGAATATATCAAAAAACGTCAATCGGAAATAGAACAATTTCGCACCGTTTCGCCGGCGTTGAAACCCTATTACAAACAATTGGTCGAGGAGTATTTTAAATCATTAAAGTAAATTTATCTTAAACTCGACTCACGAATAACAAGTTTACTCGGCATTAAAACAGTTTGAGGTACAGTGTCCGGATTTTTGATATGCTCTAATAATAACTGGTAACTTTTAGCACCGATTTCATAAGCTGTTTGCTCAATCGTTGTTAAACTTGGTGAAATAATTTCGGAACTTGGCGTGTTTAAAAAACCGACGATACCGATATGTTGCGGAATTTTATAACCGTAACGTTTTAAACCAATCATGGCACCGATAGCTTTTAAATCATTCACCGCAAAAATTGCATCGGGCAGTGGTTTGATGCCGAGTAATTTTGTGACATCTTGTAATCCGTTTTCTTGCGTGAATCCGGAATAAATAATGTATTCTTTTTTTATCTTCAAATTATTTTGCTCAAGCGCATCTAAGTAACCTTGCATACGGCGTTCGGCAGCATCTATATTTTTCGGACTGGCGAGATGCGCAATGCGTTTGTAACCCTATTGAATCAAATGCGTAGTCGCGTTAAATGCATCCCGATAATTATCTTGAATAACTTTTGAAGTAAACATATCGTTTCTGACGCGATCAAAAAAAACGATGGGCAGTCCGCGTTCCGTTAGTTTTAAAAAATGTTCCGATGTATCTGTTTCAGCCGAAACAGAAGCTAATAAACCGTCTAAACTATTGTTGTTGAGTTGTTTTAGAATGTATTTTTCCCGCTCTAATGATTCTCCCGAAATAAAAAACATCACATTGTACCCGACATTATAAGCCACGTCTTGAATGCCTTTCACAATTGTAGAAAAATGGTGCGTTGCTATTTCAGGCAAAAGTACACCGATTATATTTGTGCGCTGCTTTACTAAATTAACGGCATAAGGATTAGGACGATAATCTAACTCTTCAGCGATTGCTATTACTTTTTTGCGCGTTTCCGGACTCACATCATAAGCATCGTGTAATGCCCGCGAAACCGTAGAAACAGCAATGCCTAATCTGTTGGCGATTTCTTTAATTGTAACACTTTTACTTTTCATGAAACTTTTAGAGTGCGCATCATTTTTTAATTTTTAAACAAATCTAAAATTTAAAATGAAGAATTGCTAATCAAACCGGATATTATTTGAGAATCATAAGTTTTTGTGTGATAGATTCTAAATGTAAGCGTTTTCAAATGCTACCTTTGTTGTTTGGTTATTGGTTATTGGTTATCCGTTATCCGTTAAAACTAATAACTGATAATCGATAACGGATAACTAATAACGGATAACTCAATAAATATATGCAAATGCGTAAACTTGGAAACAGTTTAGAAGTTTCAGAAATCGGATTCGGCTGTATGGGTATGAGTTTCGCTTACGTACCGCCGGGCGATAGAAAAGAAATGATAAAAGTAATTCACGCTGCTGTCGAGCAAGGCATAACTTTTTTTGATACGGCAGAATTATACGGTCCTTATACTGACGAATCACTCGTCGGCGAAGCTTTAGAACCATTTAAGCGGAAAGTAGTAATTGCTACAAAATTCGGTTTTAAATTTCAAGACGGGAAACCGGCGGGCGTAAACAGTCGTCCGGAAAATATTAGACATGTAGCGGAAGAGACTCTTAAAAGATTAAAAGTAGATGTGATAGATTTATTTTATCAGCACCGCGTTGATCCGAATGTGCCGATAGAAGATGTAACCGGTACGGTAAAAGATTTAATTCAAGCCGGTAAAGTAAAACACTTCGGACTTTCAGAAGCCGGGGCAAGTACAATTCGCAAAGCCCACGCCGTTCAACCTGTGACGGCATTGCAAAGCGAATACTCTATGTGGACGCGACAACATGAGAAAGAAATTATTCCTACCATCTAAGAACTCGGTATCGGTTTAGTTGCTTACAGTCCGCTCAGCAAAGGATTTTTAGCCGGAAAAATAGATGCAGATACAAAATTTGCCGAAGGCGATGGTCGTAATTGGCTGCCAAGATTCACGGAGAATGCGCGTAAAGCAAATAAAACTTTATTAAATTTGCTCCGGCAATTTGCAGCACAGAGAAATTCTACGCCGGCGCAAATTGCCATAGCATGGGTGTTGGCGCAAAAACCTTGGATAGTACCAATTCCGGACACAACAAAATTACACCGCTTGACCGAAAATAACGGAGCGGCGACTGTTCAATTGTCGCCGCAAGAACTTCAAGAGATTGAAACTGCTTTAGCTCAAATCGAAGTGATTGGTACGCGCTATACAGAAGAATGGGAAAAACTTTCGGGGTTGTGATCTGATATTTACACTTCATAAACTTCCCTACCGTAATTTTGCAAATTCAAATAAAAGCGTAATCACCAAAAAATTCTTAATTCTTAATTTTTAATTCTCAAAGTGGCAGGAAATACATTCGGAACAGCATTTAAAATTACAACTTTCGGCGAATCGCACGGGAAAGCGGTGGGCGTGATTATTGACGGTTGTCCGGCAGGATTGCCGATTGACGAAAATTTTATTCAACGCGAATTAGATCGCCGTCGTCCGGGACAATCGAAAATTGTGACGCAGCGCGACGAAGCAGATAAAGTTTTTATTCAAAGCGGCGTGTTTGAAGGTATATCCACTGGTCATCCGATAAGTCTCGTGATTTACAATGAAGACCAACGTTCGAAAGATTATTCGCACATTGCAGATAAATATCGTCCGTCTCATGCTGATTTTACGTACCAAGAAAAATATGGCGTGCGTGATTATCGCGGCGGTGGACGTTCGTCGGCGCGGGAAACGGCGGCGCGCGTTGCCGCAGGTGCGGTGGCGAAATTATTTTTACAACAATGGGGTATTTCAGTCAACGCCTATGTGAGTCAAGTCGGAAACATCGCCGTCGAAAAAAATTATCAAGACTTAGACTTTTCAAAAATTGAAGATACACCCGTGCGTTGTCCGGATTTAGAAGTCGCGGAGCGCATGATTACTTTGATTCAAGAAATAAAAAAAGCCGGCGATACCATAGGTGGCGTTACCACTTGCGTCATCAAAAATTGTCCGACAGGTCTCGGTGAACCCGCGTTCGACAAATTGCACGCCGATCTGGGCAAAGGCATTCTTTCCATTAATGCGTGCAAGGGATTTGAATACGGTTCCGGTTTTGCCGGCGTTGCGATGCGCGGTTCGGAACACAACGATGCGTTTTATGCCGAAAATGATAAAGTACGAACTAAAACAAATTTTTCCGGCGGTATTCAAGGCGGCATATCCAACGGAGAAGATATTTATTTTCGCGCCGCGTTTAAACCGGTGGCGACAATTATTCCGGCGCAAGAATCAGTCAATATGAAAAACGAATCGGTAGAAGTTGTCGGTAAAGGCAGACACGACCCTTGCGTTTTGCCACGCGCCGTTCCCATTGTTGAAGCAATGGCTGCGTTGGTAGTGGCAGATCATTTATTGCGCTTGAGACTTTCAAAGGTTTGAGGTATAAAAAAGAATAACATCAACCACTAAAAGAACTACTTGAAATAAATTTTGAGTTAATATCCCGATTCTCGCTCACCAATACATTTCATCAAATAAAAAATATTTTCAAAAATATACTAACTTAAAAATTAACTTTACATTTGTATAAAATTAGAAGTAAAATACTTTTTCACGGTCTCGCGTGGCAAGTATTTTGCTACTAGTACCAATGTTTATTTGAAATACAGCTATCAGCTTTCAGACATGAGCTATCAGCTGTTTTGGATGAAAGGTAATAGCCAATAGCTAAAAACTGAAAACTGAAAGCTAAAAGCTGACAGCTAATTGTAAAACTGATTAAATTTATTGAGACATGAAGACGAAACTTGTATTATGGGGTGAAAACGCAGAAAATGAGCGCGTACTTTTAGCCCTTCAACTGCACACGAATTCGAATAGAGTATCCGTTTGGAGTTTTCCCGAAACGGTGGCGACACCTGAATTTACGCAACAAATGTATGATTGGCGTGACGACAAACCGTTTGTTTTCCCGGAAAACACCACACATTTCGAAAACGATTTAAGCGTGACGGAAAGTTTATTGCCGGAAGGTTTGAAAGCCGAAAAACCGGAATTGCTTTCTCGCGCACAATCGGAATGGCATTTTATTGTGTTGTCATCGAAAATGCACGAAGCACTTAAATCGGAATTAGCGGGTCTCGGCGATAAAATCCACTCGATGGAAAAATATAATTACGAGTTGTGGGATAATTTAAAAGGATATTGGGATAAAGTTCAGAATAATGTACGCGATAAAAATTTATTCAGAGAACACGCCGATGAATTGCGCGTAACTTCAAACGAATTATTCGATAAATTAAAAGTTGCTCGTACTGCTATTTCTCAAGAGTTTGAACAAAATTCAAAAAAATGGTACGAAAACTTTAATACTAAATTAGACGACATTGAAACGCGGATTAAAGCCGGTATGAACGCACGTTTTCCGCAAATTTTTGATCAACTGCGCGATACTCAAAATCAGTTCAGAGATCAAAAAATGACGAAAGACCATGCGAATGAAGTTTGGGGGCGTATTGATAATTTGTTCAAAGCATTTAAAGAAAAGAAATATGGTACAAGTAATTCTTCAAATCCTCCAGGTCAAGATAATCGTCCCAAAAGCGGCGGCTTAGATGAGGCGACTGCTAAAATGAAAGCGAGCATTGACCGCGATCAAAAAGATTTGGAGTATGAACAAAAACGCGCCGACAATAGTGCCAATCAATTGGAAGAACAATTGCGTCAAGCACGTATCAATATCATCAAAGACCGCATCAATTCTAAAATGGTGAAGTATGATGATATGGTGAAAACTAAAGCCGAAGCCGATGCGCGCGCTGCCGCTAAAAAAGCGAAAGACGATGCCGCAAAAGCAAAAGCAGATGCCGATAAAGTAAAAGCGGATGCAGAAAAGGCTGCTAAAGTTGTCGCCACACCAGTTGTACCGGAAACGCCGCCTGTTGTTGACCACGTTGTTCCTGTTGCTGCACCGGAAGTTCATGATGAAACTCCAATTGTGCCGGAACAAGAATTAAAAATTACGCCGAATATCATGGCGGAACATGATACAACACGCATGGCTTCGGCAAATGAACCGGTTACTCACGGTGCAAAAACTTCTTACGGCGATCATATTACTTTAGTGCAAGACGATGATGTGAAATTAGCCTAATAATTGTTAATTGTTAATGAGAATTTGTGCGTAATTTTTTTAGGCTTACTATTAAATCATAAGTAATTCGATATTATATTTGAGGGTTTAGAGAATTATTGCCAAATAATTTTTTAAACCCTTTTGTTTTTAAAAGTAAACTTTCAATTTCAATTCTAAAAATATCAAAAGTATGAAAAAATTTTTATTCGCCTGTTTTTTAGGTTTTCTCGGCTATCTAACGCACGAACTCATTAGTCCTAACAAATCGCTTTTTTCGCAACCAGCAAATGAAACGATTCAAAAAGAAAAAATACAAAAGTGGTCTGTCGTGGAAACCAAAAATCCTGTAGAAGGTCGCAGTGAATGCGGTATGGCGGCGTGTAACGGCAAATTATATTTATTAGGTGGTGATGGCTCAAAAAATATAGAAACATTTGATCCGACAACTGCAACTTGGACAAAAAAAACGGAAGCTCCCGTTGACTTAAATCATTTTCAACCGGTGACACTCGGAAATAAAATTTATGTTTTAGAAGCATTTTGTGCCGGCAT
>JAYTNA010000766.1:0-1274 GCA_043748865.1 Saprospiraceae bacterium | reverse complement strand
AATATTTTTTTGAAAGAAAATATTTTTCCGAAAAAATTTTGAATGAAAAAAAATTTGGAGAAAAAAATTTTTACGAAAAAATTTTTACGAAAAAAAATATTTTTGTCGCACATCACAACGCTGTAACAAAAAATACAAAAATCATTGCTGCCCTCGAAAAAAAAATTGTCTGGACTGCCGGTACGCGTACTTGGTTCGAACTCGCACAATGCGGTATTTGGGTAGAAGGTTGTGCCGATGGTTTCGGTTTCGATTGGCTTCAAAATATTTTTTCAAAAACAATCATCAACATAAATAATAAAGAAACCTGTATTCTCACCAACGAGAATGTTGAACATGAAGAAAATTCTGAAACACCGGAGCGCTTATCAACCTATGCATTAGAAGCAACAAATAATGCTGAACTAATTTCACACTTACAAAAAGCAGATATTATTTTCTGGACAAGTTATATGCAATTCCAATTTTACCGGCAATTCGTCCGCACCGATGCACAACATTGTTGTCCGTCCGGAAAAACGGCAGAAAAACTTTCCGCATTGGGTTTGAATCCAATTATTTTTCCGAGTATCAAAATTTTTTTAGAATGGAAACTTTTAAATGAACATTGAACAATGAACAATGGGAATAATATTATTAATTGTTCATTATTCATTGTTCATTGTTTTTCCCCTGTCACAAAAATAAATATTTTCGGGAAAATAAAATTTGTAACACCTCCTATTTTTACTCTTCAATTAAGCACAACGCTTTATTCAATAACGAAATGAATTGAGCTGATAGTCGCCCTCCTTTAAAACCGCCGCGTTTCAAACCTGTGTAAACAGTGCGCTTTTAACCATTTAATAATTTACGATGAATAAAAATTTATTCTTCACTGCGATGATATGCTTCTTGCTGACGCATTTATTTGCCGCTCCTTTTTACCATTCGCCCGTTTCCGTAAAAGTAGATACAGGTAATACACCGACTGCTACTGTGTGTAAAGCACCTCATGTGGATGTTTTGCCGTCATCAAGCGGCGCAACAGCTTCGGTACGGTGGTCATTAGATACAATAGCTTCCGTCTACCAAGTTGAGTATCATGTTGCAAATGATACGGCTTGGTCGGCACCGATTCAGGTAAATGTGGCGCGTAAAGACAGTAACTTTACCGTTCTGAAAAATTTGGCAACTTGTACGAAGTATGAAGTCCGTGTACGAAAAATGTGTTCGGATACACAATTTAGCATTTGGACAAAATATGTATTTGTGAGCGGCAATTGTCCGCCGCC
>JAYTNA010000765.1:0-3667 GCA_043748865.1 Saprospiraceae bacterium | reverse complement strand
TTTATGCGTTTGCACACTCAATCGCCATTGCGGATTGTCGAGACAATATTTAACCGCGAGTTCGGAATTTATTTTTTGTAAAGCGCCGTCCATCGGTTGCAAAAAATAATTTTTGAAGGTCCAATGTGAAAATAATTCCGGTTCCGCGCCAAGTTGCGGAAAAACTAATTTCAATTCGTCACCGGCAGTAACAATACAATTTGCACCGGATTTCGGACTCACGCACACCCAATCAATACCTTGCGGCAATGCAATCGTGCCGTTTGTCTCAATTGCTACTTCCATATTTTCGGTATGAAAAGCATCAATCAAAGCAACATCTAATTGCAAGGCAGGTTCACCACCGGTGCAAACGACATAACCTTTTACATCGTGTCGCCACACTTCACGCACTTTTTTTGCCAACTGTTCCGCCGAATATTTTCCGCCATTGATGCCATTTGTGCCGATAAAATCTGTATCGCAAAATTGACAAACAGCTTTTTCTCTATCTTTTTCTCTACCTGTCCACAAATTGCAACCCGTAAAACGACAAAACACTGCCGGACGACCGGCTTGCGCACCTTCGCCTTGCAGTGTGTAATAAATTTCTTTTACTTTGTAAGTCATTTTTTTCAGCTTTGAGCCGTGAGCTTTAAGTTTTGAGCTTTGAGTTACTTTTGTTTGTGTCTCACAACTCATAGCTCAAAGCTATCTATTTCGCATTCACCAACATCTTCAACCAAAACATCGGATTGATTACACGCTTGCGCACATCCACGTTATTGAACATGGCATAAACCAAATCGGAAATTTGAACGTTGCGCGATGCTGCCCATAAAACAAAATTAAAAATTGCCGGGTATTTGCCGAGCTTTTGAATCCGATAGCTCAAATTTAATTCCGTTCCCATCACGCGCCATATTCTGGTGTCGTAATCTTTTAGAAATTCGGTTGAAAAATTATTTTCCTTCAAACATTTTTCCGTTTGTTCGGCTGCAATAAAACCACTAAAAACAGCATTGCCGATACCTTCGCCCGTCAAAGGATCAACAAGACTCGCGGCATCGCCGACTAACATATATCCGTCGCCGGAAAGTTGGTGGCGTTTCGAACCAAGCGGTAACGGAAAACCAATGATGTCGCCATCGAGTTGTGCTGCCGCAAACCTTTCTTTAATACCCGGTCGCGTAGCGATAATATCCGCCAATGCTTTTTTCAAATTAATTTTTCGCTCGCTAATAGTTGATGACAGCATACCGAAACCGACATTCGCACCGCCGTCGGGCAGCGGAAAAATCCAGAAATAACCGGGTAAATAATCTTTTAAGAAATGCAATTCGATAAAATTATCCGGATGACAACCTTTTACGTTTTTGTAATAAGCCCGCACCGCCGCCGCCGTATGTTTCGGGTCAACAGCGATATTTGCCGTATGGCGCACAAACGGCGAATTAGGTCCGTTGGCAACTATGAGCATTTTACATTGTAATTGAAAACTGCCCGCTTTATCCGAGATTGTCCAAACGCCGTCGGTGTAAATGTGTTTATCAATATTTTTTTCTTCGATAATTGTAATCAACGGTTGTTTACGCGCTTGTTCGATGAGGTGATTATCAAAATCAATGCGTTTAGCGACGATACACGGCGTTCTGTCGTTGTCTTTATTATAATCTTTCCGGAACGGCACCGGAAAAGTGCGTTTATCATCCATCATAAACGTGACACCCCATGAATCAGCTGCATAAGTTTTTTTTTCTAAAAGATTAACAATTTCCGGGTCTATGCGATTTAAAATCGCCACCGTTCGTCCGGTCATACCGTCTCCACACACTTTATCTCTTGGAAATTTTGCTTTATCAATCAACACCGATTTAATACCGGATTGTGCTAATCGCAAAGCAGTGGCAGTTCCGCCGGGTCCTGCACCTATAATGCAAACGTCTGATTGTATCATGATTTTAGTCAGTTAGTCGGTTAGTTAGTTAGTCAAGTTTAGTCGGTTAGTCAGTTAGTCAGTTAGTCGGTTAGTCAAGTTTAGTCGGTTAATGTTTTCGACTAACCGACTAACCGACTAAACTTGACTGACCGACTAAAAATTCAACATGTTCTGTAATTTCTCTACCCACCGGATGTAAAACTGCTTGAATACCCAATTGTTTTGCAGTTTCGATATTTGCCGGCATATCATCGAAGAAAATAGTTTCTTGCGGATTCATTTTGCCGTTGTTCAAAACAAATTCGTAAATATCGGCGTTGGGTTTGCGCAGATTAATATGGTGCGAATAATAAGGTGTATGAAAATAACGCGCTTCAAAATCGGAGATGTCATACACCGTTTTTAAATACCCGTGCACAAAATCGAGGTGTGTTTTGTTGGTATTACTGAGTAAGCATACGTTGTAATTTTTTTTCAATTGCGCCAACATATCCAAACGCGCTTTCGGAATCGTAAGCAACATTGCGTTCCACGCTTCTTTCAACTTGTTTATCGAAACCGGTGCATCAGTGGAAGCGCGCAAAGTATGAAAAAATTCTTCTTCCGTGATGCGACCTATTTCGTATTGAATAAAAATATCGTTGTCGGGATTTGTTTTTTTTAATGCTTCTTGAAAATCGGCACCCAACAAATGTTCAAACGATTGCCAAGTACGCGGAATATCTAAATCAATGATGACATTGCCAAGATCGAAAATAATGTTTTTAATGTTTTTTTGCATGGGTGAAAAAATTTCTGCAAAGAACGGTAAAAAATTTTAAGGCGGGATTGTTTGGGAGAGAAAATTAAGTGTCTGAATTGTACTTCAATATTTTATTATAAAAATTTTTTTCAATTTCGTTTTCGCTTTGAAAATTTTTTTCAATTTTATTTTCGTTTTGAAAAATTTTTCAATTTCGTTTTCGTTTTGAAAAATTTTTTATTTTTGTTCACTCGTAAAAGTTAAAACAATTTCATTCTCTTGTCATTAAAAAAATAAATACCTTGCACCTAAATTTATTTTTCTCCGATTCTTTAAAAAACAAAAACGAAAATGTTAAAAAAAATACTTAAAGCGTTAGGTTTTCTAATTTTATTTTTGGTTGTTATCGGTGGCACGTTGTACATGATATACCTCCGTCCGTTCATGGAAAAAATGAAAGTGACTACGTTAAAATCTTACGATAAAAATTTGACCATCGTGTTGGGCGGCGGCGGCAATTCCGGAATTTTAGTGTCCGACAGTCTTATTTTGGTCATTGATACAAAAATGGATGACGCCGGTAAAGCCCTTTACGAACAAGTGAAACAACTTGCGGGTGACAAACCTATTTTGGTTGTAAACACGCATATACATCCGGATCATACGAAAGGTAATAAATTTTATAAAGATGTCACGATTATGGCGGGAGGAAATTATTCAAAAGAACAATGGATAAAAGAAGACGGTGCGGAAAGTTTACCGAATAAATGGTTGCAAGATACAATGGATGTGCGCATGGGTGATGAAATTGCGACGATTTATAATTTTGGAAAAAATATTCACACGAATAGCGATATTGTGGTGTATTTGCATAAAAGAAAAATGCTTTTCACGGGTGATATTGTGCTGAATAAACAAGCACCGTTTATTCTTGGTGCAGCAGATCCGGAAGGTTATTTAGCGGCTTTTGATTATTTTACTTCTAAATTCGATATTCAAACCATTGT
>JAYTNA010000764.1:0-1341 GCA_043748865.1 Saprospiraceae bacterium | reverse complement strand
TATCTCTTCATTTAATTTTGATTCGTCGTTACCTCTCGCCGTTAAACGCAAACGCACGGTTCCGAGTGAAGGTAAATACGCTAATTTTATGTGCGCGGGCAATTTATTTTCAAAACCGGAAAGTTTTTCGGCTAACATCGTTTCACCTTCTCCCGCAGTTAAAATTGTTCTGTGAACAATGGGCGATATCGGTTGCGTTTCCAATAAACGCGGCAACACGCGGTCGGTCATTAAATGTTGCATTTCAAAAGGTACGCCGGGCATGGAAACTAAAATTTTATTTTGGATAGGTTGGTCGGAAAGTCGGTTTGTGGGAATTTCAAACCACATAGCGGGTGCTAAACCTCTGTCATTATTCAAAATAATTGCGGTATCCGGCATAAATGTGCCGAGACGATTCATTTCACTTACCATGCGCCCAATTTTTTTGAAAAAATGTGTCACACGATCCAAAGTAGTTTGATGTAATGAAATACCTACGCCCAAATATTCGGCGATTGCTTTTTTTGTAATGTCATCTTTTGTAGCACCTAAACCGCCGGTCATCAAAACTAAATCTGCTTTCGATAAGGCGTAACGAATGGATTCTACTATTTCTTCATGTACGTCACCCACACTTGCTTTTCCGATGATTCGAATGCCTTGCAGGTTTAATTGTTGTGCCATCCAGCCGGAATTTGTGTCTGTAATTTGTCCGATAAGAATTTCGTCGCCAACTGTGAGCAGATATGCAGTCATAGGTTAGAATTAAAAATTAAGCACTGATTTTTTGATTTATACAGAGAGTAGTTTCACAGCACATTAATATTAAAGAAAATAAAGTAAACGACCGCAAATTTACAAAAAAAGCTATAAAGAAGGTTTCAAATATTTTGAAAACCATCCGAAAAAAGTTTTAATTTTTCATAACTTTGCAACGCTCAACACGGAAGATAGTTTTTAAGATGAAAAAGTGAACAATAGATTTTAAAAGCATTCCCCGCAGATTTGCGCTGATTTTTTCGGAGATTTATGCCGATTTCCTAAAACTTAGCATCCGTGAGCATTTGCGTTTTAAAATCTGCTTAAATCTGCGGGAAATATGTTTTTATAACAAATCCCTGTAAAAAAATATAACAGAAGTACTCGATAAAAGTTTTTCTAGGTTTTTAAAATCGGAATTTCAGTTGTTTGTAACAAGATCATAGTATTTGCGTTTGGTAGAGTAATAATTTAGGTGAAAAGGATTTAAAAGGTGAATGCTTTTTAATTCTTAAAATTCTGTAAATTCATCCCAATTCCCGTGAAAATTTTAATTGCTTGTGATAGTTTTAAAGATGCACTACCCGCGCTCGATGTGTG
>JAYTNA010000763.1:0-6240 GCA_043748865.1 Saprospiraceae bacterium | reverse complement strand
TTTACCTTCTGCACCTCCGGTCTTTATCTAACCCTTCCCTTTTTAATCATGCAAAATTATATTTTGTTTTTAATTTTTTTGTAAAGGTATACTGCACCTCAAAAACATTTTATTTCTTTTATTCTACCGAGAGAACGCAGCTCTGCTGCTTTTCAAAAAAAAACGCCAAAATTATAACTATTTAGCACTCGACGCTAAAATAAAACCGGCGTTTATTTTCATTCAACCACTTATTTATTTGAGTTTAGCAAATCTGTCAACTGTCAATTGTCAATTAGCTTTAGCATTTTTATAGCATTTCTTTTAAAATTAAAATTCTGTAAATTCTTTCATCAGACTTGTTAATACTTCAACACTTTTTAAAGGCAATGCATTGTAAAGTGATGCTCTAAAACCGCCGACTGTTGCAAAACCTTTTATACCGACAATATTATTTTCAGTTACAAAATTTAAAAATTTTGTTTCGATGGCATTATTAATCGCTTTGAAACAAACATTCATCACCGATCTATCTTCCGTAACGACACTGCCGGTAAAAAAAGGATTCCTATCTATTTCTGCATAAAGCAACGCAGCTTTTTCTGCATTGCGTTTTTGAATCGCTGCTAAACCGCCTTGTGCTTTTGTCCAACGCAAAGTTAAAAGAGCTACATAAATCGGAAAAGTCGGAGCTGTGTGGTATAGCGATTGACTTGAAACGTGTGTTTTATAATCAAAAATTGTCGGAATAGTTCGTTTAACCGTTTTAGTCAACATATCTTTTCTAATCAATACGCAAGTTACGCCGGCTAAACCAAAGTTTTTTTGAGCGGAAGCGAATATTAATCCGAATTTTTCAAGCGGTAAAGGGCGCGTTAAAAAATCGGAAGTCATATCTGCTACAATCGGAACAGGCACATCCGGATAGGCATGATATTGATTTCCGTTTATCGTTTCATTTGACACGACATGAAGATATTGTGTGCCGCGTGGTAACTTCCAATTTTTCGGAATCCTATCATAGTTTGTGGCTTGCGACGAATCCATGACGTTCACTTTGCAAATTTGAGATGCTGCTCGAATAGCTTTCGTTGCCCAATAACCCGTATCCGCTATCGCTATACTTTGACGCGTATTCACAAAATTCATCGGTGCAATGGCTAATTGAACGGAAGCACCGCCGGGCATCCAAATAACTTCGAAATTATCTTTTAAATCGTACAGTTCTTTTATTAAAGCCGACGACTCTTCAAGAATACTTAAAAAATCCGGTGAGCGGTGACTAATTTCTGCGATGGACAAACCTAAATGATTAAATTCCAATAAACTGCTTGCTGCTTCTTGTAAAACTGCCGGCGGAATAATTGCCGGACCGGGATTGAAATTGTGCTTTTTATTATCCATTATTCTGATCAATACTAAACCAAAGTAAATTTAAAAGTATGCCAAAAAAATAACGCTTTCAATTTGTAGAACGAAATATAAAAAAAATAATTTTTTGATTACTTTTGATGGGAACTTGTATTTTTAATATTAGTCAGTTAATCAGTTAGTAGATTAGTAAAATACAAGACTAACCAACTAACCGACTAACTGACTAACCGACTAACCAACCAACTCACTAAAAAATGAACCAATCTAATCAAAAACTCGGTTATGCTTGGTAGGTTGTCATCGTACTGATGCTCGCCAATATTTCTTCTTTTATTGACCGGCAAATTCTTGCACTTTTAGTCGGTCCTATCAAACGTGATTTGCATTTGTCGGATACACAAATGGGATTGCTTATGGGTTTAAGTTTTGCGTTATTTTATACACTTTTTGGTGTTTTGATTGGTTACTCTGCCGATAAATTCAATCGGCGTAATATCGTCATTGCCGGTGCCACTGTTTGGAGTTTGATGACGGCACTTTGCGGCGGCATCAGTACTTACACGCAATTTTTTTTAGTGCGTGTCGGAGTCGGTGTCGGCGAATCTACTTTGTCGCCGTCTGCCTATTCTCTTATCAGCGATTATTTTCCTAAAAATAAATTATCGCGTGCTTTAAGCACATACTCGATGGGTGTTTTTCTCGGCATGGGTTTAGCAATTTTAATTGGCGCAAGTATCATCGGTACTTTACCAAAGAGCGGAACTGTTCATGTTCCGGTGTTCGGAGAAATTTTTCATTGGCAATTGATGTTTATTTATATCGGCTTACCAGGTTTAGCGATTGCACTTTTGATGCTCACAATTAAAGAACCAATGCGAAAAAATGCAGAAGGCACCTTAGATACAAGCGATAAACCATCGCTGAGTGAAGCATTAAAAATTGTTTGGGATAATCGTAAAGCCTATATCGCCATATCTATCGGCGCAGGTTTCGGCGGGTTTGTCAATTACGGTTCGTCGGCTTGGATACCCACTTATTTCAGTCGTACTTTTGGTTGGCAAATGAAAGAAATTGGTTTGAAATATGGTCTTATAGTTACCATTTTTTCAGGCCTGGGTGTATTAGCCGGTGGTTGGTTGGCAGATAGATACGCCAAAGAAGGTGCCGTTGACGGCAAATTGCGCGTGGGACTATTTTCTGGCATCGGTATTTTGTTATCCTCTTTTAATTTTTTATTGAGTGACCCAAATTGGATTTTACTTTCATTGGCTATCCCTGCTTTTTTTATTGCCCTGCCTTTAGGCGCATGTGCAGCAGCCGTTCAAGAAATTATGCCGAATCGCGTGCGTGCATTATCATCTTCTATTTTCTTGTTTGTGATTAATATCATCGGCTTGGGTTTAGGTCCATCTGTTGTTGCTTTTTTTACGGATAATATTTTTCACGCTGAAAAAATGATAAAGTATTCGCTCGTGGCTTTGTATTTGATTGGCGGTATTGCTACTACTTTGCTTTTTTGGTCGGGATTGAATCCTTACAGGGAAGTAATATCGCAAAAAAACGCGATTGAAAAAAGTTTATGATTTGGTGTTTGAGATAAAAAACTGAATTGGTTTACTTACTTTTGCCAAGTTTTTTTTAAATAACTTTAAACATAAAAATTCATGCAAGAACAAAATTTTAAAAATCACGGACAATTTGTGCCGGGTTTCCACATTGCTACTACTCTATTAATTTTAGGTGCTATCATAACTGCGGTTATGCTCATCGTATCAGCCGGCTTTAACACCACGACAATCTTTTGTCTATTTGTTGCCGTTGCTTTACTTTTATTATTTTGGTATACGCGCAGCTTTGCAACCGGCAATCAAGACCGCGTGATTCGGGCTGAAGAAAATTTAAGAGTTCATCGCCTTACCGGAAAAATGATGGATAGTCGTTTAACTAAAAGCCAAATCATTGCACTGCGTTTTGCAGATGACAGCGAATACGCTGAATTATCGGAAAGAGCCATCAAAGAAAATTTGACGAGCAAACAAATTAAAGAAGCGATTACGCAATGGAAAGCGGATCATCACAGAATTTAGTTGTTAATGGTTAGTTGTTAATGGTTAATGGTTAATTTGAATAGCTCAATTAACCATTAACCATTAACAACTAAACCAACATTCTTTCTTTTTTTCTCTCGCCAATTTGTTGTCGCCACATCGCATAATACAAACCTTTTTCTAAAAGTAAATCACTGTGACTACCGGTTTCGACCACGTTGCCTTTTTCTAAAACATAAATTTTATCGGCGTGCATAATCGTGCTGAGTCGGTGTGCAATCAAAATTGTTATCTGCTCGCTTTGTAAAGAAATTTCTTTAATCGTGTCCGTTATTTCTTCTTCGGTTAAAGAATCTAAAGCACTTGTTGCTTCGTCGAAAATTAGTAAATGCGGTTTGCGCAGCAAAGCACGCGCAATAGATAAACGTTGTTTTTCTCCGCCGGATAATTTCAGACCGCCTTCACCAATCATTGTATCCAACCCTTTTTCGGCACGAGATAAAAGTTGCGTACAGCTCGCTTTTCTAAGCGCTTCATTCAATGCTTCATCTGTTGCACCCGGATTTACGAACATCAAATTTTCTTTGATGGTGCCGCTGAACAAATTTGTATCTTGCGTAACAAAACCGATTTGTGTACGCAAATCTTCAAAATCAATTTCTGTTTCGTTCAAACCATTATAAAAAACATTGCCTTCTTGCGGACGATATAAACCGACCAAAAGTTTCATCAGCGTAGATTTTCCGCTACCGCTTGGTCCGACAAATGCAACGGTTTGCCCTAATTTTGCATCGAAACTAATATCGTCTATCGCTTTATGCGTTGCAGTTTGATGTTTAAATCCCACATTTACAAAAGCCAATCTTTCTATATTGCCCAAATGTTTTGGGTTCGCAGGTTCCGGTTCCGGATCTTTATTCATCAACTTGTTGAAGTTATTTAAAGATGCTTCAGCTTCACGATAAGAGAGTAAAATGTTTCCGATTTCTTGTAAAGGACCGAACACAAAAAAAGAAAAAACTTGCATCGTTATCAATTCGGCAGCATCCATCGTGTTTCTAAAAATCAACCACATCAAAATAAAAACTATTACTTGTCGCAAAGTATTTACCATCGTACCTTGAATGAAACTGATACTGCGGAGTTGTTTTACTTTCGTCAGTTCTAAGCCCAAAATTTTAAAAGTGTTTTTGTTCAAGCGATCTACTTCTTGCGAAGTTAAGCCGAGACTTTTAACGAGTTCTATATTGCGCAAACTTTCTGTCGTTGCACCTGCTAATGCCGTTGTTTGTCCGACGATACTTTTTTGAATGACTTTTATTCTTCGACTTAAATAATTTGTAGCGACTGTTAGTCCGGCAATACCAACCATATACGCCAAAGGTACACTCCAATGAATGTAAATCGAAGCATAAACAAACACAAACACAACGCCTATGATGATACCCAAAAGTACATTAATACAATTGGTCATAAATTTTTGTACATCTTCGCGCACTTTCGTCAAAATAGATAAAGTTTCGCCGCTGCGTTGATCTTCAAACTCTTGGTAAGGCAGTTTCATCGCGTGTTGTAACCCATCTGTAAAAACTTTTGCACCAAATTTTTGGATGATGACATTCAAAAAATAATCTTGAAACGCTTTTGCAATGCGACTCACCATAGCAACGCTGATGGAAAAAATAATAATCCAAAACACACCGAGTTCTAAAAACGGTTTGCCTTTTCGGATGATGTGTTCATAACTCCAAGCATATTTCGACCAAGAAAATCCGCCTTCCGTCGTTTGATGATCGGTAGCCAATGCTACAAATTTTCCGAGTAAAATAGGATCGAGCAATGAAAAGCCGGTATTAATAGCAGCTAAAAAAATAGTCAGCACCACCATCCATTTAAAAGGCTGTAAGTATTTCCACAAAATTTTCATGAATTTTTTTATTTTAGAAGTGCAAAAGTACAAATTTAAACATTGCAAAACGTGTTTTGGTTGGGGCAATTTTTGTAATTTGCTTTTAACCTTCCCAATTAATGTAGGCTATACTCATTAATTAAAAAGCCGAAACACAATCAAGCGTTTCGGCAATTTTTTTTAAAACGATAATTAATAATTAACAACTAACCCTTAACCATTAACCATTATAAATTACATCATGCCGCCCATTCCACCCATACCACCGGCAGGAGCGTGTGAATGGCCGGATTCTTTTTCAGCTTTATCATTGATAACACATTCAGTCGTTAAAACCATACCGGAGATAGACGAAGCATTTTCTAACGCAATACGCGCTACTTTTGCCGGATCAATAACACCCGATGCTTTTAAGTCTTCGTATTTATCGGTACGTGCATTGAAACCGTAGCTGCCTTTGCCGTTTTTAACGCGCATCAACACGACACTGCCTTCAACACCGGCGTTTTCGGCGATGATGCGCAATGGCGATTCAAGAGACTTGCGAATGATGTCAATACCTGTTGTTTCATCGTCGTTTAAACCTTTCATATTGGTAAGCGCGGAAATGGCGCGGATTAAAGCCACACCGCCACCTGTTACGATACCTTCTTCAACCGCAGCGCGTGTGGCGTGAAGTGCGTCGTCAACGCGATCTTTTTTCTCTTTCATTTCAACTTCAGTAGCAGCACCGACATAAAGAACGGCAACACCACCCGCTAATTTAGCCAAACGTTCTTGCAATTTTTCGCGATCGTAATCACTTGTCGTTGCTTCAATTTGTTGTTTGATTTGATTTACACGCGCTTTAATGCCTTCACCGTCACCTCTGCCGTTAACGATTGTCGTATTATCTTTGTCCACCGTAATTTTTTCGCAAGTACCTAAGTG
>JAYTNA010000762.1:0-3900 GCA_043748865.1 Saprospiraceae bacterium | reverse complement strand
TAAAAAAAATGCGCAAGAAAATTAATTTTTCTTTGCGCATTTTTCTTTTCAAAATATTTTCAAAAAATATTTTTCAATTTTAATAATCTTGCTTAGATAAGATTTTAATTGCTTAAATAATAAGCCAATAAACCAATCACCAATAAACCAATAAACCATTACTCATGCTTTTCATCATGAATAAAAGTTGCCAGCAATGCAGCGAATAATAAAAAACCACCACCCAACATGACTGCACTCACTCGATTTTCATGCAAAATGTGATTCATCACCCAACCGAAAAACAGAGCGGCAAGTATTTCCGGTAAAACGATAAAGAAATTAAAAACGCCGACGTACAACCCTCTATTTTCGCTCGGAATATGTTTAACAAGCATAGAATAAGGCATAGATAAAATACTCGCCCATGCAATACCAACACAAGTCATCGGAAAAAAAAGTGCATATTTATCGTGAATAAATCCGATTGAAATTAAACCAACCGCGCCTATTGTTAAGCACAAAGCGTGTGTCCATTTGCGACCGATATTTTTTGAAATCATCGGCAAGAAAAAAGCAAAAATAAAAGTCACCAAAGAATAAAACCCGAAACAAATACCGCCCCACTCCGTGCCTTCTTTATACAATGCCGATTTAGTATCTGTTGCGCCCAAAACATTGTAGGCTACTGCTGTTCCGAAATAAAACCACATTAAAAACAAACCGGGCCAAGTGAAAAATTGCACCAACGAAATTTGACGCATGACTTTCGGCATATTAAATACGAGATGAAAAATTTCTTTAGTTGAACTGATTATGTTTTCAAAAAAACCCTTGGCACTTGCCGTATTTTTTTCTGCCAAGAATTTTTCCATATCTTGCGGTGGATGTTCTTTGGTGGAATACACAGTCCAAAGTACGGCACCTAAAAATGCTATAGCTCCAATATAAAAAGACAAACGTACACTCATCGGAATAACACCGGCTCTGTTTTCATCAACAATACCGACGACGTGCGTGAAAATCCAAGGTAAACACGATGCAATCACGGCACCTGCACCAATAAAAACAGTTTGCATCGAGTAGCCGCGTGTTTGTGCTTTTTCCGGCAACATATCGGCAATGAAAGCACGAAAAGGCTCCATCGAAACATTTATCGAGGCATCGAGTATCCATAATAGACCGGCTGCCATCCACAAACTGCCGGCATTCGGCATTAAAATTAAAATCGTTGAAGCTAAAATTGCACCTATTAAAAAATAAGGCTTTCTCCTGCCAAGTGGTGTCCAAGTCCTGTCGCTCATATAACCGATGATGGGTTGAATGATTAGACCGGAAAGTGGTGCGGCAAGCCACAGCATAGGAATTTCATCAGGTTTTGAACCGAGATATTCAAAAATTGGACTCATATTTGCCATTTGCAAAGCCCAGCCGAACTGAATACCGAAAAAACCGAAACTCATGTTCCAAATATCCCAAAAACCCGATGGTTTTTCTTTTGAATTTGTAATGATTGTTGCCATAAATTATTAGTTGGTTAGATAGTTAGTAGTTGGTTAGTTATTTAGTTGGTTTGTTTGTTTATTTGTTTTTAATTGGTTGATTAATTATCTATTTATTTTTTCAACAGAGTAACTAATTAACCAATAAACTAACCAACTAACTAACTAATAAGGCGTTTGAAACGCCGGATTTTTTAAAAAACTTGTATCAGTCATTGTTGTTAAGAAAGCTAAAATTTTTCGTTTTTGAGCATCCGTCAAATGAATCTGACCTATTGACGGAATAAAAGGGTCAACATTCGGTGAATAATGACCGCCTGAAGCATAATGATTGATGACATCTTGCAAAGTATTAAATCGCCCATCGTGCATATATGGTGCTGAAAATTCAATATTTCGCAAAGTAGGTACGCGAAATTTTCCGTTATCACTCAAAACTTTTGAAAAACCACCTCTGCCGAGATCTTTAAAATCATTAAAAGTAGCGGCAGAATCGATGCCGTTATTAAAATATTTATCATTGTCTGTTGTATAAAACGGCGAATTGTGACAATGCCCGCATTGCGCATCGGGAGCGAGTGCAGTGTTAAAAAATAAATTCAAACCATCAAATTCATCATCTGTAAAAAAATCTTCGTGCCGATAAACTTTATCTACTTTAGCATTATCACTGATTAAAGTGCGTTCAAATTGTGCAATAGCCTTCACTGCCAATTCTTTGGTAATATCGTCCGGTTTTAAAACCCCAAACGCTTTTCTAAACATTGTGGGATACGTCGCACTTTGTTTTAATTTACCGACGACTTGATCCCAATTATTGTGCAGTTCAATTGAATCTTGTATCGGCAAAAGTGCTTGCTCTTCAAGTGTTGCCACACGTCCATCCCAAAATAAACCTTTGTTTATAAACCCGATATTAGCGAGCGACATCGAACTCCGTTTGCCTTGAATACCCAAAACACCGGCACTTGTTCGTTTATTATCCGTAAAACTACCGGCAGGTGCATGACAACTACCACATGACATTGTTCCGTTAGATGACAAAATTTTATCGTAAAATAAATGCCGCCCAAGTTCAATGCCTTCGACTGTTAAAGGATTATCGGCAGGAATAATCATTTTAGGAAAACTCGACGGCGTTTTTAGCGGCAGTATATAGGGCGTCGGACTATAGGTAATACCCGTTAAATCCGGCTCCTTTGCACAATTAAATGCAATAACGCAGACGCAGAATAAAATAAGTACTGCCCTTGCTTTAATCATTTTTCAAACACTTACCGCTTATAAAGACCAAAATTTAAAAAACAAAACGAAAAAAATATGTGAAAAGTATGAAGGCAGCGATATGAGAAAACCAATTAACAGGTGCGTTGTTTAACTCGACACTTATCGAGAACACAATGTAGCAAATTCTAAACTTATTTGTAAGTTTGAATAAATTGTTGTTGTTTTGTTTTGCAAATAGAAATCTTTTAGAATCTATTAAAAAAACTTGAAATTGCCGGTTAATTTTTAAAATTATTAACCGGCAACAATTATTTTGGTCTTATGCGATTAATTTTTCCTTCATCGCCGAAAAACTCTTTGCTTTTTCGATTGTACGCTTCTGCTGCCTCTTCGGCAGTATCGAACATACCTAAGTGCATAGATTTTTTGTTGTGGGAAATAACAGCGCGAAACCTGCCGTTCTCTCTGTAAACACCGGTATAACCTGCATTAGAACTTGTTTTGCGTTGACGGCTCGCAACTGAACGTGAACGCCATTGCAAATTTTCAATACGGCAATCCAATTTATCTGTACTTTTAGTGCCGGCTAAGTTTTTGATGTCGGTGCGCATTTGCGCCAAATACTTTTCGGCAATAAGTTTATGCAGGTAAATGGTTTCAGTTTTATATCCTTTGCCGTCAGCTTTTTTCCAAGTTTTTTGAAAAACAACGCAACCACTTGAGTGTTTTCTCAGATTGTTGACAAAATTCATTTGCGACAAATATTTATCATTTGTCAAAAAGTCAAACACGAAATCGTCAACAATGACGCTCTCTTCAGCATTCTTTAATTTAATTTTTACTAACACGGTTTTATTTATTTCAAGTGTGAGATGAGTATGGAGCAAATTTATAAAAATAATTGAATGTTAACAATTTATGTACTTTTTTTTTGGTTAAAACTTTAAAAATAAAATTATATTGTTGTATAAAAAAGATATTTTTTACATCAAGCGATGTTTTCAACTTGCACAACTTGGTATCGGATACGTTTCGCCTAATCCGGCCGTAGGTGCAGTTATTATTTATCAAGACCGTATTATCGGTGAAGGATTTCACAAATATTACGGTGGTGAGCACGCAGAAGTAGAAGCCGTAAATAGTGTTTCCGAAAAAAATAAATCTTTCCTCTCATGCTCTACCATTTATGTCA
>JAYTNA010000761.1:0-5913 GCA_043748865.1 Saprospiraceae bacterium | reverse complement strand
CTACTTTCTACCTTCTACTTTCTACCTTATAATTATGTCTTTAATCACCACCTTACGGTCGTGCGATGCTTCTAAACCGTATATTGAAGCCGGATTTTTCGCGTCGTTGGGTGCCGTACTTGTTGCAGAACCTATAGTTTCGGTATTTATTTTTAATTTGCCGTTTTTCAAATATTTTTTAAAAACACCGCCATTAATCATATAAAGATAATTAATGACACATTGTGTACGACGTTCTGCCAAATTTTTATTATATTCTGCATTCGAAAGAGAAGAAGCATAGCCTTCCAAAACAACTTCAAGATTATATCCTTTTTGCAAATAGGATTTCATTAAACCTGAAAATCCGACTAAATTTTGATAACCACTTTTCACTTCGGCATCGAAAAACAACCGCATTTCTTCTTGCGATATTTTTGTATCTACGCCTAAATCAGATGGTAACCTGTTGTACATTTTTATAAACTCGCCTTTCCGGCTATAAAAATCTCGGAAACTTTGGTCATAACTATCAGAGTTTCCGGGGCGATTATTATCAAAATAAAGTGTTGTCGGCAAACCGCCGAACGGTGTTAAATACATCGTGTCAACCACGGAATTACCTTCCCAATAATTATACAAAACAGTATTGTACGATTTAGAACTATAGCCGGAACCACCTGCTTTTACGAGATAATCTGTGCCTCCTACAACGCTATAAATGTATTTATTGCCTTTTTTACGCGCTTTGCCCACTAATTTATTTGTTAAAGCATCGTAAAGTTCAATAGTCGGACTATTACTGATAGCAGCATTCGTATATGAGTCCATCAACACCACTTCCATTTCTTGGCTGTTTAAGTTGACGGAATTATCATTACCACTTTTACGCTTGCCTTTCTTAGCGTATTTGATAACACCCGCAGATAGACCGCTGCCCATTCTTATACCTTTTTCATTAAAGGCATACAAACCGCGCAAAATTCTTTTACCGGTGGCATCGCCTATCGGTAAATCCATGCGATTGATTTCTAAAATTTGAACGCGCCGTTCTTGCATCGCCGGCACACTATACACAGAGTTACGCCGATCTTTAGGATCGCTACTTACGCCGGTAACATTTACCGCGCCTTCCGGTTCAAGTTGAATGCGCAAGTGTCCGTTTTTAACATAATCCATCAAAATTCCGCCGTGATATTGTTGAAAATGATTGATGACAGAACTGATACGACGCGCAGAAAGAATTTGGTTGTAATCAAATGGCGCCAACGGAGAAGCATATCCTTGTATTTTCATTTCCAAACCATGTCCGCTCGACAAATAATTATACAATAAACCGCAAAAACCTTCTAACTTATCATAATTGGCTTTTATTTTATTTTGAAAGAAATCTGAAATTTCATTTGCACCTGACATTGAAACACTGTTCGTTGCACCTTTGCTGTCGGTATAATAATTAGTCAGATATTCTTGTTGTTTATTGTAGTAAGATGCGAATGTTTGACCATAAGTTAAATCCGTTGTCGCTTGTCTTGTTCTCGGATTCGGTTCATCGTTATCAAAATAAAGCGTGAGCGGCAAACCGGAAAAAGATCCGAGATACAATGAATCGACGTATTCCGTTTTGGTTGATTTACCTAAATCGGCAATTGTCACTATCGCTGAATCGGGTTCTAATTTATCTTTTTCAACAGAAATATAATATGCCGAACCGTAATTCACATTGCTGTAAGTAT
Organism: Saprospiraceae bacterium; assembly: GCA_043748865.1. Taxonomy (GTDB): domain Bacteria; phylum Bacteroidota; class Bacteroidia; order Chitinophagales; family Saprospiraceae; genus JAAFJT01. The sequence goes on along the minus strand of JAYTNA010000761.1, from coordinate 4,198 downwards.
AAGTATTGCCGGACATGACTGTTCTTATAAGTATTTTTCCCACGCCGTCTTTAATCGTAATTGTACCGCCGGAAATCGGTTTGCGATCAATTCTGTCAAAAACATACGTGATAATTCTTGCTTTCGGACGCAACGAAAGCGTTTCAGCGATATTTGTATTTTTGTATAAATTTTTTGTGTTGAACTCAACGGAATCCGGTAAAAAACCTTCTTTGGAAGCCGACAATCTATAGGATTTTCCGAAATCGAGTGCTAAAGAATCAAACCCTGAAGCATCTGTTACATTTAATTTAACTAATGTTCTTATGCCGGTGCTTAAATCGGTGAGATAAAAAGTAGTGCCGCGCAATTTTTCACCGGTGCCTGCCATTAATGCTTCTGCTTTCAAGTTTGCCAATAAATCGTAACTGTAAATATCATTACACACGCAATCTTTTTCTTTATTGCCGCACAAACCACCGGGCCTGTTCGACGAAAAGAATGCTTTGCCGTTCCCGACCGAATAATATAAATCGTCATAACTGCTGTTTAAGGGATAACCCATGTGTTCGGGTGTTGACCAAGAAGATAGCTTTGAGCTTTGAGCTTTGAGCTTTGAGCTATTATCTGTTGCAGGCTCATTGCTCATAGCTAATTGCTCATTGCTAATATACACATCATAACCACCCAAAGTTTTGTCGCCGTTGGTACTGAAGAATAAAACTTGTGCAGGTGCAAAAAAGAACGGCGTTAGCTCATCTTTCGATGTGTTAATATCCGCAACATTTTCGGGCGCGGATATTTTTCCGTTTGCTGAAATTGCGGATCGCCAAATATCCAAGCCGCCTTTTCCGCCGGGTCTGTTACTGGAGAAAAATATAACTTCAGAATTTAAAACAGAATCGAAACCGACTGTGGGTTGTGTTGAAGTATAACCGGGTTTGTTGACCAAAGAATCTAACTTAACGGGAAGTCCCCAATTATCTCCGATTTTCGGACGCGAATAGATAGCACACAAAAACGAACCATCTTCATTTTGATTACAAATATTATAATACGCCATTTGTCCCGATGAAGAGAGTGTAAAATGCGCTGTGTGTTCAGTCGGCAAACGCGAATTTATATTGATAGGTGCACCCGGCTCATTGTTCAATAAGTTTTTTGAAAAAATATGTGTTACAGGTGCCTTGCTTGAATCGGGGAAAAAACCTGACGTGTAATACAAATTATCTCCGTATTGAATCGGCGCAGCATCCACATAAATACTGTTAACTTTACTGTCTAAATGAATGATTTCATATTTTTTCTCACCCTCAACGATTGTTTTAGCCCACGCACAATTTGCGATTTCTTTGTGCGCCAAAGGCGCAGCTTCACCTGTCGGATAATCTGCCAAATATTTTTCAAACGAACTCGTCGCCAAATCATATTCTTCCAAATTTTCCTTAATTAATCCGCGTTTGTAAGAAAGCAACGGATAATCTTTCGGATTGCCGGATTTCACAAGTTTTTCCATGAAATCATTCGCCAAACGATAGTGATGCGTTTGAACAGCTGCATCAATAGCGTTCATATAAATATCATATCGCTCCGGATTGTCGCCGATAACGATGCGGTAATATTCTAAAGCTGAATTGTAATCGCCTTTTGCTGCTACTTCTTCTGCTTTCGAAATATATTGCTTGGGCGTGATTATGGATTGTGCGGAAGCGAAAAAAGCGAAAAAAGAAAAAAGAATTACAGCAATTAGCTTTGTGCTTTGTGCTTTGTGCTTTAAACTGCCTAATGTTGTTTGCTGCTCATTGCTCAAAGACGGAAGCTCAAAGCCGTTTTTTTGCGTAAAATATATTGTCATAGCTTGCTTATTTTTTTGATTGTACATGGTATTATCGGTTTATGGTGTTGATAATTGACAAGTGACAATTGACAGTTAACAATTAAAAACTTTTGCACGTTGTCAATTATCAATTGTCAATTATCAATTATTATAAAGATGTCGGACATAACGGACAGTAATTTGCCGGTCGCACTCTTTTAAAAATATACATTACATGCACTTCCGGTCCGCCGAGCCTGTTTGTGGCATTTGTAAATTGCGAATAATTGGCATCGAAATTTACGGCGATGCGCCATTGATTGTAAAGTAAGCCGATGTGCGGTGAAAAAGCATCGGCACTTCTTACGCTCACTCCGGCTTCTAACGCCAATAAACTTGTTTCTTTATTAATAAGATAAATTCTGCCGCCGATACCGCCAACCAATTCTTTATGCGGACCTTGAATTTGATACAAACCATCGAGCAATATATCGAAACGATCGCTCAAAGGTAAATTAGTGGAAAGCGAAGCTGAGAAACGCGGGTCGCAAGAAATCTTAACACCGGTTCTGAAATTGACACTTGGTTTATTGAATTGGAACGCCCCGAAACCAAAATCAAACGCACCGCGTGAGTTCGGTGCTTGACGGTGATAATTAATACCGGCGTTCAATGTCGTGTAATTCGTTGAACCATCGAACAAACCAACATCTTTCGAAACAACATTTGGGTCGTAAATGCGCTCGACGTATTGATCATCCCAAGTCAAATCTTGTGTTCGGAAAGATCGTTGATTGAAACCGGCAGACACACCTCCGCTCAAAAAATCTTTTTTGGTAAGCAGCATCATGTACGAACCTGCCAACGTGAAAGACATATTTTGCAAACGCGACCAACCGGCTTGATCGTAATTCAATAAAACACCGGCACGCCACGGCGAAAAATCAGCGATTTTGTTGCCCAACTTAAAATCGGCGGAGCCTGAAAAAGTGGTGTACGACACCAAATCGGAAAAAACTCCCCATTGTTGTCTATAACTTGCATTGGCGCGCACATCGCCGGGAAACACCCCGGTTAAAGCCGGATTAGTGTTCAATGGAGAAAAACCAAAATTGGTAAAGTGAATATCTTGTGCGGTTATCACAAAATAATGCGAGTTCAAGAACAATAAGCAAAGTGCTGTTCTAACGTAAAGGTGTATTTTCACGGAATTTAAGTTTTAAAAATGTTTGCTCTTAAATAATCAATTAAAATCTCTCATTGCTCAAAGCTAACAGCTCATTGCTTTTTTAATGGCACACTTCATATAAAAACAAAGCATGACTCTACATACTCGACGTTTAGCGGTTATTGTTTAGTAAAAGTTTTATTTCAATCGTCTTAAAAAAATCTAATTTATCAAATGTAATTTGGTTTTAAAATACGCTTTTAAATATTCATGGTATAAAAATAATTGTCTTCTTCATTCACACTGACGATGAAAAATTGCAAATTAGGTAGGCTAAAGGAATTGTAAATAAGAAGACGAAAACAAATATCAATACAATATGTACGAAATTGCAAATTGTTTTTTAAATATTTTTTTATAGCATACTAAAATAAATATTTATCGAATTATTATTTCCTTATGTTGGTTTTAAATTAACTTAACTTAAAAGTATGTTTTACAACCATGAATTTTATTTTTTAGCATAAATGCCAAACAAAAATCATTAACACAAAGATATTTAAAAATTTATTTCTGTTGTAGTAATATAATTTATTTTTTGAAAAAATATTATGCCTTTCTTTTCCCGAAAATTCAGATTGCCTGAAAACCAATGCTGCCGGAGTGTTGGTTTTATTTATTTGTATCATGCGAACAGTAATAATTATTTCGAGATGAAAAAACATAATCAAGCCCGAATTTTTTTTTATTTGAATGTATTACGGCATTTATTTTTTATTTTTACATTTTATTTTTTGACGGCTTTCTTAAAATGCGCTTTTGCCGGTCTTTTTTTTTAAATTAATTTTATCTTAAAAATTATGTTTGAACAAACTTTTAAAAACATTGATGACCTCCTTTACAAAGATTCCGGAGCGGATAGTGAACTCGATTATATAGGACAAACGTCGTGGATAATGTTTTTGCGCTACCTCGATGAATTAGAACAAGACAAAGCCGATGAAGCGGCACTGCAAGGAAAACCGTATAAATTTATTCTCGACGACGCATTTAGTTGGAGTGTTTGGGCGATGCCGAAAACACCGGAAGGTAAACCGGATATTCATAAAGCATTGACGGGTACGGATTTGGTGCAGTTTGTTGACCAAAAACTTTTTCCGTATCTCGCCGGTTTTAAATTGACGGCAGATAACGCGCAGACGATTGAATATAAAATCGGCGAAATTTTCAGTGAA
>JAYTNA010000760.1:0-1377 GCA_043748865.1 Saprospiraceae bacterium | reverse complement strand
GGCATTACTTGTTTTCATACATTTATTTTTATAAATTTGCCAATGGCAGTGCCGTTAGAATGGAATTTTATAATGGTGTACGGCGGTTGGTTATTATTTTACCGGCATCCTGAATTTTCCGGCGGGCATTTATCCAATCCGATTTTAATTTCATTGTTTTTAATTTCTTATATTATTTTACCGATAATCGGACATTTATTTCCTAAATTTGTATCGTTTTTGATGTCGATGCGCTATTATGCCGGCACTTGGGCTTACAGTATTTGGCTTTTCAAAGGTGATGCAGCAGATAAAATTGATGCGTGTATTACAAAGTCTTCACCGGCTTTAATCAAACAATTAAATTTTTTTTATGACCGCTCTACTTCCGAATCTATTCTTTCGCGCGTGAATGCCTTTCGGTTAATGCACTTGCCGGGACGTGCTTTACACGATTTGTTGCCGAAAGCGGTGGACAATATGAATGATTACACTTGGGCAGACGGCGAATTTATAGCCGGAGAAATTTTAGGTTGGAATTTTGGCGACGGGCATTTGCACCAAGAGCTACTTTTAAATTCAGTACAAAAAAGATGTGGTTTTGCCGCCGGAGAATTAAGAGTGATTATGGTGGAGTCACTTCAATTGCATACGCAAAAAATAAATTGGCGTATTTATGATGCACAAGACGATTTAATAACATCGGGATACACAACAGTCGCTCAATTAAAAAAAGCAGAATTTCCGGAATTGATTAAAATTTTCGGAATTTAGTAAATGTAGGTTCAAATTTTAAAAATCATTATTGGTATAATTTTCACCGGTATATTGTTATTCGTTATCGGTTATTTGTTATTTGTTATCAGTTAATCGTTATGGATGACGGATAACCAATAATCGATAACGAATAACCGATAACTAATAACGGATAACTAATTAACCAATCAACAAAAGTTCATGAAAAAATATTTAAGTATAATCCTGTTGCCGGCATTTTTTTTTAGCGGTTGCGAAAGTGACACCGAACGCATGAAAGAATACGCAGTGCATGGTATTGATCTGTCGCACCATCAAGAAAAAGTGAATTGGGATGCCATTGCACATCAAGAAATTAAATTCGCTTTTGTGAAAGCAAGTGAAGGACGGCGTTCGCAAGATTCGTTGTACTGTCTCAATTGGCAAGAGATGAAACGGGTGGGTATGGTGCGTGGTGCGTATCATTTTTTTCACGCTTCGACTGACCCCGCAGATCAAGCGCAAAATTTTATTCGCGCCACCGACCTGCAATACGGCGATTTGCCTCCGGTATTAGACATCGAAGACAACGAAGATTTACCGCGTGAAATGGTGGTGCAAAATATGAAAACATGGATTGCGTTAATAGAATTGGAATACAGC
>JAYTNA010000759.1:0-8115 GCA_043748865.1 Saprospiraceae bacterium | reverse complement strand
AAAATGAGCGACTCGAAATCGGGAGATATGAAAATGAACGCGGAACAATATAATTCAAACGCGCTTTCGTCTATCGTCACACTAAACTACGCGATGTTGAAATCACCGACTGTGACAACGCTGCCTAAAAACGCGCCTGTAAAACAAATGCGTTTTGAATTAACGGGCAATATGAATCGGTATGTCTGGAGTTTAGATAATAAAGTAGTGTCGGAAGCAGATAAAATTTTAATTAAAAAAGGCGAAAACGTCCGCATTATTCTTTACAACGGTTCGATGATGCGACATCCGATGCACTTACACGGACACGATTTCAGATTACTCAACGGACAAGGTGATCACGCGCCGCTAAAAAATATCGTAGATATTATGCCGATGGAAACTGATACCATAGAGTTCAATGCCAACGCGGAAGGTGATTGGTTTTTTCATTGTCATATCTTGTATCACATGATGAGCGGTATGGGTCGTGTTTTTTCTTATGAAAATCAAGCAGCGAATCCGGAAATTCCCGATCCGAAATTAGCGCAACGCCAATTATTTGCCGATGACAGAGCATTTCACGCAATGGCACGCATCGGTCTGGAAAGCAACGGCAGTGATGGCGAAGCAATGTTGGTGAATACGCGGTGGAAATTCGGTACGCTGTGGCATTTGGGTTTGCACGAAAGGCATGGTTACGAAAGCGAAACTATGTTGGGTCGTTATTTCGGTAAAATGCAATGGTTGTATGCTTATGCCGGTTTTGATTATCATTATAAAGTACCTAATGATAGCGAAAGAAATATTTTCGGGAGCGATGATTTCAATATGTTCGGACAAAAAAGCAATAAAAATAATCGAAAAACAGTAGTTGCCGGCATCACTTATACTTTGCCGATGTTGGTTTTGGCAGATGCGCGTGTTGACGGCGACGGTAAATTTCGTTTCCAACTCATGCGCGAAGATATTCCTGTTACAAAACGTTTGCGGATGAGTTTTATGGTCAATACGGATAAAGAGTATATGCTCGGCGGAAGATATATCATAACAAAAAACTTTTCTCTCTCTTCCCATTATGACAGTGATATGGGTTTGGGCGCGGGAGTCACGTTTAATTATTAATTTAACTTTGAGAATTAAAGTGTTTCAAAAACAACTATTTTTACCAAAAATAAAAATGGAAACGCTCATGCAATATTTTAATAACTATAACTCGCTTTCAGAAAAAGCTTTAAATGCGATTTCTGAAATATGCAAACCTATAATGATAAAGAAAAATAAAGATTTACAACCCATTGGGCATACTTGTAAAACTATTTATTTTATCATTAAAGGTGCAACTCGTATTTATTTTTATAAAAACGATTCAGATGTAACAGAATGTTTTGTATTTGAAAACAATATTATAGCAAGAGTAAAAACTTTTCGATGAATCGTAACTTAGAGATTGTCTTGATTTTAAATAAAGATTATACTGCCCCATCTGTTTTTCTTCCTGAAAATTTATTAAGAGAGGCAAGAAGACAAAAATTTATTCCGGATGGCATAATTCCGGAAATTTGTGTTCTAGACCCTGATGGGGATTTAGCGGACTATTTATTAAAAAAGGGCAAGCCATAAAAAATGACTCTTGGGCTTGTTATCATTCAAAACTATACAATTTTAGAATAAATGATACAGAAGTAGGTATCATTCCTTGCATAGTTGGTGCTTCTTATGCCGTTTTAGTAGCAGAGCAATTATTTGTATCGGGCTGTAAACATCTTATTAGTGTGACTTCGGCGGGCATTATAAATCAACCTTCAAGTAATCAAATATTTGCTTTAATAATTGAAGCCATTAGAGATGAAGGAACAAGCTATCATTATTTACAGCCTAAATATTCTGTAAGACTTTCTAGTTCTTTACATACTAAATTAAAGAAAAATATTTCTTTTGACAATTGCCCTTACTTTGAAGCAATAAGTTGGACAACTGATGCGCCTTATAGAGAAACGCAATTGGCTATTTCAGCAATGGAAAAAGAAAATGTTACTTGTGTTGAAATGGAAGCATCGGCACTCTATGCTTTTGCAGAAGCAAAAGGAAAAAGTGTCACTTGCTTTGCTCATTTGACAAATACAATGGCTCAGAACGAAGGTGATTTTGAGAAAGGAGAAAGTTTTGGTAGCATTAATACCTTAAATCTTATTTCTTATGCCATGCATAAATTAACTCAATGAAAGAGAATTTTATACAATTAGGACTTAGAGAAAATTGGCAACAATTCTCTTTATTGGTATTAGTTAATGCTTTTGTAGGCGGAATGGTTGGGTTAGAACGCTCTATAATCCCACAATTAGCTGAAATAGAATTTGGTTTATCATCAAAAACGGCTATTCTTTCATTTATTATCGCATTTGGATTCGCTAAAGCCATCACAAATTATTTCACCGGGCTTTTAGCAAATAAAATCGGGCGCAAAAATTTGCTGGTTTTAGGTTGGTTTTTGGCTTTACCTATACCGATTTTGTTGATTTATGCGAATAAATGGGAATGGATTGTATTTGCCAATATCCTATTGGGTATAAGCCAAGGGTTAACTTGGAGCAGTACGGTTGTAATGAAATTGGATTTGGTCGGAGAAAAACAAAGAGGTTTAGCAATGGGTATAAACGAATTTGCAGGATACTTAGCCGTAGGTATAGTTGCGTTTTTAACAGGCTATATTGCTGAAAACTATGGTGTACGACCTTATCCATTTTATATTGGTATAGTAATGTCGGTTTTAGGGCTTTTATTATCAATAATTTGGGTTAAGGATACAAAAAAATTTGTTTCAAAAGAAACAAAGACTTCGATAGTTGTAAATGCGAAAAATGTATTTTGGACGACAACTTTGACAGATAAAACATTAAGTTCTGTAACACAAGCAGGGCTTGTAAATAATCTTAATGATGGCATGATTTGGGGCTTATTACCAATTTTGTTACTACAATTACGATTTGACAATCAAAATATTGGAATAATTACAGCGATATATCCAACAGTTTGGGGAATAGGGCAACTTGTAACAGGAAAATTATCGGACATAATTTCAAAAAAGAAAATGCTTTTTTGGGGTATGTTTTTACAGGGTTGCGCTATTGTTTTATTACCATTTTTGAATAGTTTCTATCAACTACTTTTACTTTCAGCATTTTTAGGAATTGGAACAGCATTAGTCTACCCGACATTTTTATCAACGATTGCTGAGGCAGTTAATCCAAGCCAAAGAGCAGAAATTATAGGAATTTTCAGACTTTGGCGAGATTTAGGTTATGCATTGGGAGCTATTATTTCGGGTATTACAGCAGATATTTTCGGGATTCAATCCGGAATAATATTAATAGGAATATTAACACTCATATCTTCTATGATTATACATATTCGTATGCCGGTATCTAAATCGGTTTAGACATGGGAATAACTTTGAATTATTTAAAAGCATTCACTATCATCTAAAAAAGAACATTTTTGTGATAATTTACGTTTAGCTTTGCGCAAAATATCTGAAATGATGTCGGGTTTGAAAAAAATATTTATCACTTGCATTCAAATTTTGTTTTTGCTTTTTGCAATACAACAAACGGTATCTGCTTGCGATAAACACAACTCAACGGCATCTATTTCAAAAATCGAAAAAAAACTTGCTTGTATTGCCGATTCTAAGTGTCAAATGGCGTGCTGTGCCAATAAAATAAAAAAAACGGCACCTTGCGAAAAACACAATTCCAAAACCGAAAATAAAAAATCTAAAAGTTGCGATGATGGTTGCGGCGATACGGGTTGCTCTTGCTGTCCATCCGTTTTTTCTTTTGCTGCTGTTTTATCCGGAACGCTTTCTTTAGAATTAAAAAACCTATCTTCTTTTCTTTTCTCAAAAACAGTCTCGCATCATCGCCAAGATATGCCGATTTCTGTTTTCTTATCCATTTGGCTACCGCCTAAACTCAGCTGTTAAGAAACAAGATAGCCAATAGTGTGTCTTGTTGTTTCCGCTTATTTTCATCTTTTTATCAAATCAATAGTCTCAAATGTTTTTCCGAAAGAAAGTATTTGATGTATCGTGCTTGCAATTACAAAAATTTTTAAAAATTTTGCTCGAAAATTGAAAAAATGAACAGCATCTATATCAAAAATATGGTTTGTCGCCGTTGCGTCCTTTCTGTGGAAAAAATTATGACAGATTTAGGTATCGGGTTTTTAGATGTGCGTTTAGGCGAAATTGATTTGCCGAAACCTTTGACGGAAACGCAATTATCCGATTTGTCGGCGCGTTTGCAAGCCGTTGGATTTGAATTTTTGGATAATCAACAACAAATTTTGATCGAAAAAATTAAAAATATCATAGTCGAATTAGTTTATCAAACCGATAGTGATGCGCCTAAAGTTAATTTGTCTGAAATATTGAGTCGTCGGCTTTTGAAAAATTACTCGGCTCTAACGGAGATATTTTCTGAAGTCTGTGGCTCAACGATTGAGCAATATTTTATTGCTCAAAAAATCGAACGCGCTAAAGAACTTTTAGCTTACGATGAAATGACAATTTCAGAAATTGCAGATGCACTCGGATACAGCAGCGTCGCACATTTATCAAATCAGTTTAAAAAAATGACGGGTTTGACGCCGTCTTTCTATAAACAAACCGGAAATCGGAAGCGACAATTTATTGAAACCTTATAAGCGGATAATTGTGTAAATCTATCCTAAAATTGTATAAACATCGAAGGGGTTTTGAAAAGTAACTTTGTATCAAATTTTATTTTCAATTTAAACAATTTTATTTTCAATTTAAACAACTTAAAAATGATACATCAATTTGAATTAACGGGTTTGACGTGCGGTGGTTGCGTTGCAACGGTTAAACGCGTTTTATCGCAAATATCCGGTATTGAGTCGGTTGATATTAATACCGAACGTAACGAAGCCGCTATAAAAATGGCGCATCACGTTTCTACGGAAGTACTAAAAGCAGCTTTGACAATGTATCCAAAATATACTATTGCGGATAAAGCGGTAAAACCGGCAACATCACAGTCTATGGATGACAGTGCAACACCGGAAACTAAATCGTGGTTGGCAACTTATCAACCGCTGTTGACAGTTTTTGCATACATTACCGGCATTGCGTTTTTAGCGGCAGAAGCACAAAATTTTGCGTTTCTATTTAGCACGACGTTTATGCGCTATTTTATGGCGGGTTTTTTCTTGACGTTTTCGTTTTTTAAAATGCTCGATATATCCGGTTTTGCGGACAGTTACAGCGGGTACGATATTTTGGCAAAACGTTGGCATGGCTACGGATTTATTTATCCGTTCATAGAATTGGCTTTGGGTGTAGCGTATTTAATTAATTTTCAACCGTTTGCAACGAATATCACTACTGTCGTTGTGATGAGTTTCAGTATCATCGGCGTTTTGCAAAGCGTTTTGAATAAAAGAAAAATCCGGTGTGCTTGTTTGGGCGTAGGTTTTAATTTACCGATGTCAACCGTGACAATCGTTGAAGATTTATCTATGATTCTTATGGCGGCAGCTATGCTTTTTTTAATTTCATAGACAATGGACGATAGACAATGGACGATAGACAATGGACGATAGAAAAATTTATTTTCCATCGTCTATTGTCCATCGTCTGTTGTCCATCGTCCATCGTCCAAAATCCATTATCCATCAATTTTTTAAACATTTAAAATCGATTTTTAAAATGAAAAAGTTTTTTTTCGGTGCAATAGTACTTACATTTTTAGCAGCTTGTCAAAATCCGGCAGCAACTACAACTCAGACCGGAACGGCAGAAAAATCGGCAACGATAAAAGCTGTCGAAGTAAAAACAGATACAACACACGTACGCGTTTTCTCTTGTCCGATGCATCCTGAAGTGACCGGTAAAGAAGGCGAAAAATGTTCTAAATGTGGTATGGCTCTCGTTCACAACGATTAGAACGATCTTGGATTTTAGATTTTGGACAATGGACAACGGATAACGGACGACAGAAGTTGCTTATCGTCTGTTGTCTGTCGTGCATTGTCTGTCGTCCGTTGTCTGTCGTCCCAAATCGGTATTTATTTTCTAACAAAATAAAAATTCTTAAAAATGAAAAAATTAATGTTGATTAGCATTTTATGTTTGGCAATGAGCGCAATTTTCGCGCAAGAAAATACAAAACTTAAATTGCCTGCCGCAAGTCCGGAAGCAGCTTTTACACAGCAAATCGGTACAGCCGAATTTAAAGTAGCTTATGCGCGTCCGTTAGTACGCGGACGAAAAATTTTTGGCGCACTTGTACCTTTTGATAGTATTTGGCGCACGGGTGCGAGTGATTGTACAACTTTCAGTTTCAATGAAGAAATGACATTCGGCGATAAAAAATTTAAAGCCGGTAAATACGCGCTCTTCACGATTCCTAAAGCGACCGGCGATTGGACAGTTATAGTTAATACTGATACGACACTGCACGGCACAATCGGATATGACGCAAGTAAAGATATTTATCGTTTTACCGTGAAATCACAAAAAACGGAACGGTTTTACGAGACTTTTACGCTTGAAGTTAATGATATTACGCCGCGCGGCGAAGGTTCCTTGAACTTGATGTGGGAAAATACAAGGGTTAAAATTCCTATAAAAAGTGCAGCCGATGAAAATATCGCGCTTGAAATCACTAAAAGACTTGTTGAAAATAAAGAACAAAATGCCGATTTGATGTTTCAGGCAGCATCTTATTATTATTCGACGAATCAAAATTTACGTCAAGCGTCGGATTGGGTTTTAGCGGCAGAAAAATTGGACAACACGAATTTGGCTTATCCGAATTTGAATCAAAAAATTTTGGTAGATTTAAAAGAGTACAGGCCCGCGATTGATGCTGCACAACGGGCAATTGTTTTAGCTGAAAAGAAAAATTCGACTTCGACAGTAATCGCTTTGAAAAAACAGATTGCCGAATGGCAAACGATATTAGGTGAAAAACCTACACCTGTAGCAGTAGAAACGCCCGTTACCAAAACCGGAACAATGCCCGCAAAACCGGAAAATCGCGCCGAACAAGATATGTCAGGTATGAACATGAAAAATTCGGAAGCACATGATATGTCGAGTATGAAAAAAACTGACGCGATATCGGCACCGGATTTGAAAGCGCAATTTGCGCCTGTTTTAGCGGCTTATTTTGGTTTGAAAGATGCCTTGGTTGCGGACAACGGTAATTTAGCCGCAACAAAAGGTAAAGCCTTGAACAAGGCTTTGCAAAATTTAGAAACAAAAACGTGGGCAATAAAACAGCGCAGCGCTTATGATGATGTGGCGAAAAAATTAGAAACGGATGCCGAACACATCGGTGAAAATGCCGATAAAATTGATCATCAACGTGAACATTTTGAAAGCCTTTCAAGCAACTTGAGTGTACTGACTAAAGCGTTGAAAATAAATGCCGAAACGGTATATTTTCAATATTGTCCGATGAAAAAAGCATGGTGGATGAGCAACGATAAGGCTATTAAAAATCCGTATTACGGCAGCCAAATGTTGACGTGCGGCAGCGTAAAAGAAGTTTTGAAATAATAATTTCAAAAAAAGATGTGTGAATTTTGTAAATCATACCGATAATTGTGTAAACCCGCCGGATAATACTGCATGCAATTTTGTCGGGTGAAAATGTTTTCACAATTTAATTTTTTTAGAAATGAAAAACATGAAAAGTTGTATTGAGGCTTGTTTAGCTTGCTTAATCGAATGTGAGAAATGTGCGACTATGTGTTTGTCTATAACCGGGCATGAAGCGTGTGTTAAATTTTGTCGCGATTGTGCCGACATATGTGCGCTGTGCGCCCGATTATGTGCGAGAGATTCGCAATTCTCTGATGCTGTCTGTGCTTTATGCGTTCAATGTTGTGAGGCTTGTGCCGCAGAATGTAGCAAATATCCGACAGATGCTTGTTGCAAAGCGTGTGCAGAAGCGTGTAAAAAATGTGCGGATTCATGCCGTATGAGTAGTCAGGCAACACATTAATTTGTAGTAAATTTATTGGTAAATGCCTACGCAATTGTGCGTAGGCGTTTACCAATTCTCAATCAATTTTTAAATTTTAATAAAATGAAAAAGTTCTCAA
>JAYTNA010000758.1:0-4929 GCA_043748865.1 Saprospiraceae bacterium | reverse complement strand
TAGTTGTTAATCTAAAAAAAATTAAAAACTAACCACTAAACATTAACCATTAATCTTCCGGTTCATCATTTGTTTCGGGGAACAATTCACTCAAATTAAGCATAAAATCGGGAAAAATAATTGAAGGCATTACTTCGTCGCTCGTAAAAATGAACGGATTACTAAAAATACCGTCATTATCTAAATTGAATCTTGCAACTGTTTCAGTATTCGGGTCAACCACCCAATATTCGCGCACACCGGATTCGGCGTATAATTCTTTTTTTATTTTCATTTCGCGTTTTGAATTACCGGGCGAAAGAATTTCAATCATTAAATCCGGCGCACCCAAACAACCTCTGTTGTCTATTTTTTTTGCATCGCAAATAATACAAATATCCGGTTGAACTACTGTATAAATATCTTTATCCGATTTCGCAGACTTTTTTTTATCAAACAGGCGGACATCAAAAGGTGCGACAAAAGCTTCACAAGGATGTTGCTTGAATTGTTTATCTATAATGTTTACAAGTTTCCAAATAATTCTTTGATGCGGCACACTCGGTGCCGCCATCTTGAAAATTTTGCCTTTAATAATCTCTAAGGCTTGTTCAATTTTCCAAGATAAATAATCGGCGTATGTATAAACACCTTTCATATCGAGTTGAGAAATTTCTTTTATAGCTACCATGATTTGAAATTTAAGTACAAAAATAATAGTTTTTTCAAATCTGCAACACAATATCATTAAAATAAAATTCTACAACCAAGTGTCGGTAAATTTTGTTAAGAAATCATTCATTAAAAAAACGCTGAAAGCTAAAAGCTGATTGCTTAAAGCTCAAAGCTCATCACTCAAAGCCAATTATGACACACGAACTCGTTTACGAAACAAAATTATATCGCCCGCTTGAAGAAATATTTGACTTTTTCAGTCGTGCCGAAAATCTCAATCAAGTTACGCCGAAAGATTTATCTTTTAATATTTTAACGCCGATGCCATTGAATATGCACGTCGGAGCCATATTGGATTATCGCATAAAATTAATGGGTGTACCGTTTTTTTGGCGCACGCTCATCACGGCATGGGAACCACCTTTTCGATTTGTGGACGAACAAATGCGTGGACCTTATATTCTCTGGCACCACGAACATAAATTTGAACAAAAAGACGGTTATGTTTTGATGACAGATCACGTTACCTACTTATCTCCGGGTTGGATTTTCGAACCGTTGATTGATAAGCTATTCGTCAGCAAACAATTAAAAAAAGTGTGGGCTTATCGGGATAAAAGATTTACGGAACTTTTTGGGCATGAATAAATTAATTCTACCATATCAAATTTTATTAAGTGGTATAGCGTTACAATTAAAAGCAAACTGTGCAAAGATTTTACGGAAAGAAGTTCAAGATTTTTTAATTTTGAATGCACTCGTTTAGAATTGTGTAACTAGAAAAAAATTCACAAAAAAAATTCACAAAAAAAAATTTTCATCATAAAATTCTTTAAATTTGCCATGAATTAGTTTTATTAAAAAACTAAACACTATTTTTTTTAATGAAAAACGATTTTCTGGACTAAATTACACAATTATTTTTATGAAACAGTCAACCTTACTTATTCTCGTAGCCGTTGCGCTATTATTTGTTTACGGATGTAGCAAGTACAATACCATAATACCTGCAAGAAATAATGTCGATACAAAATGGGCAAATGTTCAGACGCAATATCAACGCCGTTTTGATTTGATGGATAACTTGGTACGTACTGTTACAAGTGAAGCCACATTTGAAAAAGGAACTTTAGAAGGCGTCATTAATGCGCGTGCGAGTGCAACAAAAATGACCGTCAATGCTGCCGATTTAACACCTGAAAAACTTAAAGAATTTCAAGCGAATCAAGGTCAAATCGCTTCCGCAATGGGTAGATTCATCAGCGTGGCAGAACAGTATCCTAATTTGAAATCTAATCAAGGATTTCAAGATTTGCGCGTAGCATACGAAGGTACTGAAAATAGAATTAATGTTGCACGGACGGATTACAATAATTCAGTAACGGTCTACAACAATATGACGGAAACTTTTCCGACAAATATAGTTGCCGGTTTCTTAGGGTTTAAACCGAAACCATTATTCCAAGGTGATGTTGAAGCACAAAAAGCACCAAGTAATAAATCTACTTTGGATGATTTCAATAAAAATATGAGCACACCGAATAAATAGTCATAATTTTCGATTTTCGATTCATGTATTTTTTAACATGGAGTTGCGAAAATCGAAAATCGAAAATCGAAAATATTATGGCTAATACTACTCAAACACGATTCTTTAAAGTAAAAGAAGAACATCGCATATTAAAATCGGTTCGACAAGCAGAAAGCGTTTGTTCGGGAGAAATTCGCGTGTTCGTTGAAGATAAATGTCCAGAAACGGTTGAACGCAGAACGATTGAAGTTTTTAAAAACTTAAAAATGTTCAACACGCAACAAAGAAACGGCGTGTTGATTTATATTGCTTTAACGGATAAAAAATTTGCAGTTTTCGGCGATGAAGGTATTCACCAACATCTCGGTTTTCATTTTTGGCGTACTGAAGCCGCTTATTTACGCGATTTTTTCGAGCAAGATATGATGGTAGATGGTTTATGTCATGTCATTAAACATCTCGGCGATGTCATGCAGCCTCTTTTTCCGCATCAGAATAATGATGCGAATGAATTGCCGGATGAGATTGTTTATGGATAGCAAAAAATTTCGCAAAGGCGCAAAGGCGCTAAGATTTTTATTTTTACGCCTTTGCGAAATTTTAAAAAAAACAAAACTACTATGAAATACTATCTTCTAATTGTAATCGTATTTGGTATAACAAGTAGCTTATTAGCGCAAAAAAATCCGGAAAGAGATACATTGATTTGGCAACTTTCCGCAACAGTGCGCGTGGGTGAATTAGATACTTTTTTTAATTTGCGGAAATGGGACAGTTATGTGCGTTGCAATCATCCGAAATTAATACAGTTGATGGGCGGTGCGGAAAAAATGACGGAAACCGTAACTCAACAAATGAAAACAATTGAATCGGAAATGACAATTGATTCTTTTGGGTTCGGTAAACCAATTAATTTCGTAAAATGTGACAGCATAGTGAATTGTCTATTATCACAAACAATTGTGATGACTCAAAAAAAAGATGCGAAATCAATACGCGTCACAAATTTTTTGTTGGGTGTGTCAGAAGACAAAGGCAACACTTGGTATTTTATAGACCCTGATATCGGAGCTGAATTGATGGATAAAATTGTCCCGAATCGGTGTAAAAATTTAAAAATTCTGCCGCGAAAATTAGAAATAAAAAATAAAGAATGACTTTGAAGTAATGTACAGTGAATAATGAACAGTGAACAATATTTTAAAAAATTGATTAAAAATCATTTGTATCCGGTTAAAATCCGGTTAGTGTTGTTTCAACGGCTTACTTCGGTGTTTCAAAATAAAATAAAATCTTTTGCGAGTTTTATTATATTTATGCTCGGAGTAATGACATTTCTTGTTGCGCAGCCGAAAGTACCCGACAGGCCTAACCCGCCACGATTAGTCAATGATTTCGCCGGCGTATTCACACCGGATGAAATCGGGCGTTTGGAATCGGAAGTGGATGCGTACAGCGATTCGAGTTCAAATCAAATCGTCATTCTTTCGGTAAGAAGTTTAGGCGATTATGCCATAGAAGATTGGGCTTTAGAAGTCGGGAGAAAATGGGGGGTCGGTTTCAAACAAAAAAATAATGGTGTCGTCATTATTATATCTCAAGAACCGCGTAAAATAAATATTTCGCCGGGTTACGGTCTTGAAGGTGCTTTGCCAGATTTGTTGTGTAAACGCATTGAACAACAAGACATGGTTCCCGCTTTTAAAGAAGGCCGTTTTTATGACGGGATGCATAATGCCATTACTGATATTCGCACTGCCGTAAAAGGCGAATTTGTGAACGAAAATATTGGTAAAAATGTTGGAAGTGGAAGTGATGTCGGGTTTTGGATATTTATCATCATCTTGATCTTGTTGGTGATTTTTTTTATGTATATTTCTAATCGTTCACGTTACGCACAATATGGATCACGCAGTCGCGGGTTTGGTTTGGGTCCTAATATTTTTTTTGGCGGTGGTGGGAGTATTTTTGGCGGCGGAAATTCCGACAGTGGCGGAGATTCGGGCGGCGGTAGTTTCGGTGGTTTCGGCGGCGGAGATTTTGGCGGTGGCGGTGCGAGTAGTGATTGGTAAAATACTTTGTTAATTAATAATTTTAATTATTTTGAAAAAATTAATCATCCTCTCTTTCTTTTTAATGCTCTTAAGAATAAGTAATGCTCAAACATTAAGTGTTACTGAGCAAAATTTTTTGAAAAACATAGAAACTAATATGCCTTCAACAATTGAGTTGTTGAAACAAACAGTGAATATCAACAGCGGCACTTATAATGTTCAGGGCGTAAAAAAAGTCGGTGCTATTTACGGTAAAGCATTTTCCGATTTAGGTTTTACCGTTGAGTGGATCAAGTTACCTGATTCTTTGAAACGCGCCGGACATTTAGATACCGTTTTTGAACCTGATATGCCGCCAAATCCTTACACAATGCTCAACGACAGCGTTGCAACCGGACAAGGTGTAAATGACATGAAAGGCGGCGATGTAGTAATTATTGCTGCACTGACTGCTTTACAAAAACAAGGTTTATTGGAAGATGTTTCCATCACAATTTATTTTACCGGAGATGAAGAAAATGCCGGCAATCCGCGTGAAATTAGTCGCGGTGATTTTATAGAAAGAGCGAAACAACACGATATTGCTTTAGCTTTTGAAAGTGCCGGCGGCATGAATACGATTGCAACTGCGCGGCGCGGTGCAAGCGGTTGGACTTTAGAGGTTGAAGCGAAACAAGCACATTCATCAAG
>JAYTNA010000757.1:0-1168 GCA_043748865.1 Saprospiraceae bacterium | reverse complement strand
CCGCCGCCGGCACCGGTTGTATGGCTGCACTCGATGCAGAGCGTTGGTTAGCAATAGAAGGATTTATTTAATAATTGAAAGTTTGAATGGTTTCTGAATCAGAATTTTCAGAATTAGCAGAATTAATAAAATGCAAAAGTACACATTTTGAAAATTCTGCTAATTCTTCTAATTCTGATTCAGAAACCATTCAAAATACACCACTTTATGACACCGGCAATCAAAGAAACAAACTTTAATTTCGCAGGGCAAACAAATTTTTATCGCGGCAAAGTGCGCGATGTTTATACGATTGGCGATAAACTCGTGATGGTGGCTGCCGATCGCATTTCTGCATTTGATCACATCTTACCAAAACCGATTCCGAGCAAAGGACAAATTTTAAATCAAATTGCTTCACATTTTTTAAAAGCTACCGAAGATATTTGTCCGAATTGGCTCATTGCAACGCCCGATCCAAATGTGGCGATTGGTTATACTTGTGTGCCTTTTAAAGTTGAAATGGTAATTCGCGGTTATCTTACCGGTCATGCTTGGCGATTGTACAGCAATGGTTTGCGCAAAATTTGTGGCGTTGCTTTGCCTGAAGGCATGAAAGAAAATGATAAATTTCCGCAGCCGATTATTACACCAACCACTAAAGCATCGGAAGGACATGATGAAGATATTTCTCGTGAAAATATAATTTTACAAGGTATAGTTAGTGAACAAGATTATCTCGTTTTAGAAAATTACACGCACGCACTTTTCCAACGCGGCACCAAAATGGCTGCCGGTCGCGGATTGATTTTGGTGGATACTAAATATGAATTTGGTAAACTCGGCGAAAAAATTGTCGTGATTGATGAAATTCATACGCCCGATTCATCACGCTATTTTTACGCAGACGGTTATGAAGAACGCCAAAGAAAAAACGAAAAACAAAAGCAACTCTCTAAAGAGTTTGTAAGAGAATGGCTCATTGCACATAATTTTCGAGGACTCGATGGTCAAACAATGCCCGATATGCCGGATACTTTTGTGAATGAAATCACGAACCGTTACATAGAACTTTATGAAAAAGTTATCGGTGAAAAATTTAAAAAATCGCGTTCAAGAAATATTTTGAATCGCATCCAAAAAAACATCGAAAAAATTTTGTAGAGACGCGATGCTTCGCGTCTCGTGT
>JAYTNA010000756.1:0-13585 GCA_043748865.1 Saprospiraceae bacterium | reverse complement strand
TCAATGTTATTTGTATGACCGACGGCAATTACACGAATCTCGATGCAGCAAAACTCGATAAAATTAGAAATTGGATAAACGACGGCGGAAAACTTATTCTCATAGGTGAAGCACTTGCGGCGTTTGAAGACAAAAAAGGTTTTGAATTGACGAAATTTTCCGTAAAAAAAGATAAAGATGCTGCGGACGAATCGGAAACTAACTCTTCATTGAAACGCCGGTTCATGCACTATGACGATTACGAGCGCGATGCTTTGAGCGAATCAGTTCCAGGTGCGATTGTAAAAGTAAATTTAGACAATACGCATCCGTTAGCTTACGGCATGGGCAATATCTATTACAGTTTAAAAACTTCCGCGACAGCTTATCAACCGTTGAAAAATAGTTATAATGTCGGTATGATGGATGAAAAATCGAAACCGATTGGTTTTGTGGGTTATCGTGCGAAACAAAATTTAAGTGCTTCGATGGTCTTCGCCGTACAAAATGTGCGACATGGTTCCATCGTTTACATGACGGACAACCCGTTGTTTCGCGGTTTTTGGTATCAAGGCAAATTGTTATTTGCCAATGCCGTTTTGATGCCGATGAAATAAAGGATTAAGAATTAATACAAAAAAAAGCTGAAAATTTAACGCCCTATTAGAATTTGGAAATTAAAAATATTTTTACATCATCTAAAAAAAATGAAAAAAAACGTTTTATTGCTCTTTTGTTCAACAATGTTCGTATTTCAACTCATCGGACAAAATGATTTCAGAGAAAAAATATTAAAATCTGTCAACGATATGCGGATAAAAGGATTCAATTGCAGCGGTACAGTTGTGCCGCCTGTAGCCAAATTAACTTGGAACGCACAATTGGAAACGTCTTCGATGCGTCATGCAAAGGACATGGCGCAAAATAATTTTTTCAGCCACACCAGCCAAAACGGTGACGAAGTAGATACGCGCATCAGTGCCGCCGGCTACGAATGGTCTTTTGTCGGCGAAAATATTGCACAGGGTTACGACGAAATTGCACCGGTCATGCAAGGTTGGAAGGAAAGTTACGGGCATTGCGTACAATTAATGTCAGATGAAGTAACGGAAGTCGGTGCGGCACAATACGGCACTTATTGGGTCATGAATTTTGCAAAGCCATTGAAATAATTTTATTAAAATGAAAAAATTAGAAATATTACTAAAAGAAATTGAAAATAATATTCCGAATCAGGAAATTATAAACACAAAAGTTTCGGAAGCTTCAATTGGTTGGCATATTGAACACACGCTTTTAGTGATTAATGGAATCATAAAAACAACAGCAAATTCAAATCCGAATAACTACAAGTGGTCGTTCAGTTTGCCGCGCACAGTTACATTTATTAAGGGCGATTTTCCGAGAGGCAGAGCCAAAGCACCGAAAGCAGTTGTACCAAGAACAGCGTTTAATATCGAATCGCTCAAAAACCATTTGAATGCCACGCACCAAAATTTAAAAGATTTACAAGTACTTGATGCAAAAAATCATTTTCTACATCCGATGTTCGGAAAATTAAATTTAAAACAAACCATAAAATTTTTGGGCATTCACACGCGCCATCATGTGGATATTATCAACGATATTCTTAAAACCGGTAAATAAAATCAACTTAAAATGAAAAAAATTATCCTACTTCTCCTAATCTGTTTTCTATTTTTAAACTTACAGTTATTCGGACAACAAACAAGAACTGTTTGGAGTAAAGCAAAAGCTAATGAATGGTACGCCACAAAAGGTTGGTTATGCGGCAGCAATTTTTCTGCAAGCTCCGCGATTAATCAATTGGAAATGTGGCAGAAAGAAAGTTTTGATGCACCTGCAATTGATAAAGAATTAGGTTTTGCAGAAAACATTGGTTTCAATACCATGCGCGTTTTTTTGCACCATGCCGCGTGGCAAATAGATCCGTCAGGGTTTAAAAGCAGAATGAAAACTTATCTGAAAATTGCAAAAAAGCATCACATCGTCACCCTATTTGTTTTTTTCGATGATTGTTGGAACGACACTTACAAAACCGGAAAACAACCCGCACCGAAAATTGGTGTACATAATTCCGGATGGTTAAGAGATCCGGGTGCCGCTTACTATAATGTGCCGGCGTCAACGACTGATACTTTAGAGCGTTACGTAAAAGATATTCTCACCACATTCAAACACGATAAAAATATTTTACTTTGGGATTTATACAACGAACCCGGCAATTCCGGTTACGGCAACAAAAGTATAGCACTTTTACAAAAAGCGTATAAATGGGGGCGCGAAGTAAATCCGGATCAACCGCTTTCTGCCGGAGTTTGGGCTGCGAATTTAGTGGGACTTAATATAATTCAATTGGCTGAATCGGATGTAATTACCTATCACAATTACGATGATGAAAAAACGCACGCCGGTGTGATTGACACTTTAAAGGCTTATGGTCGTCCGCTTATTTGTACCGAATATATGGCGCGAACACGCGGTAGTAAGTTTCAAAATATCATGCCTTTATTGAAAAAAAATAATGTTGGTGCCATCAATTGGGGATTTGTTTCCGGAAAAACAAATACTATTTATGCTTGGGATACACCGATGCCTGACGGTGCAGAACCGAAAATTTGGTTTCACGATATTTTCAGAAAAGACGGCACCCCGTTTAGTGCGGAGGAAATTAAGTTCATTAAAGGTTTGACGAAAAAATAATAATTAAACTCTGATCTTCGCTTTCACTTTCGTTTCGAGTGCCGTTGTTAAACTCTGCATCATTTTGCCGACAGCTTCTTCCGACAGCGTTTGTCCGGTATCTTCAAAAATAAAACTGACAGCGTAAGATTTTTTGCCGGCACCGAGTTTCGATTCATCTTCAAACACATCAAAGAGATTGATGTGTTTTAAAGTATTTTTATTTGTGTTACGCGCTACTTGTAAAATTTCGTTGAAAGATGTTTCTTTATCAACAACTAAAGCTAAATCGCGACGCACCGACGGAAACTTACTCACCGAATTATATGATTCCGAATTGTTTTTCAAGGCTTTTAAAACATTATCCCATACGAAATCGGCGAAAAAAACATCGCCTTTCACATCAAAATTTTTACCGATTGCCGAATTGATTTTACCAAACTCTGCCAAAACTTGTTGTCCGCGATGATACCGCAAACCGAACGACCACACACCGCCGGACAAAACCGTTTCTTGAAAAGTCTGTAGTCCAAGTCGTTGCAAAATATTATTCACGGCCGATTTTATTGTAAAAAAACTCACAGGTTCTTCTTTTTGTATCCAATTTTCCGGCGTACGTCGTCCCGTCATCGTTAAAGATAAATGGGCAGATTCTTTAAAGATTTGAGCTTTGGGCTTTGAGCTTTGAGGTTCAAAACCGGTTTGTGTTTTTTGCTCAGGGCTCACATCTAATTGTTCACGGCTCAAATATGTTTTTCCAAACTCAAACAATCGCAAATCCGGCATTTGTCTGTTTTTATTATGCGCGACAGCTTCGAGTGCGGAAGCTAACATCGTAGGGCGCATAATATCGAGATGCACGTTAGATGTGTTCTCAATATAAACCAATGCTTCAGATGTAAGTTCAAATCCGTTATGATTGCCTAAAAAATATTTGGACTGACTTAAACTCAAACCCATCGTTTCATTAAATCCGCTTGCTGCAAGATGGTTGGCAACTAAATTCCGGATGTGCGACGGATTGATTCCTTGTTGATGCGTGACCGCCATTTTTATATTTTTCGGCATCGGCACGTTATTGAAGCCGTGTACCCGCAAAATTTCTTCAATCACATCGACTTCGCGCAATACATCCGGTTTATTCGTCGGAACAGAAACAACAACGCCTGTCGTCGTTTCACTCACAATATCCATTGAAAGTGCGGCAAGAATATCTTTTATATACGCCGGTTTCAGTTTTTCTCCGATGAGTTGTTGTGCATTTTTGTATTTCAACGCCACTTGTTTAGG
Organism: Saprospiraceae bacterium; assembly: GCA_043748865.1. Taxonomy (GTDB): domain Bacteria; phylum Bacteroidota; class Bacteroidia; order Chitinophagales; family Saprospiraceae; genus JAAFJT01. Next base: position 9,613 of record JAYTNA010000756.1, on the reverse strand, counting down.
TGCAATCGGATGCGCATAAATATCAATAATATTTGATGAAATCCTCCCACCGGCGAGTTCTTTTATTAAAAGCGCGGCGCGTTTAAGTGCGTAAACAGTATTATTCGGGTCTGTACCTTTTTCATAAGTTTTAGCGGCATCGGTGCGCGTATTGTGTCGGAATGAAGTGACGCGCAAACGTTTGGCATCAAAATGTGCCGATTCGAGAAAAATATTTGTTGTGGTTGCAGAAACGCCTTCATTCGGATTTCCGATAACACCGGCGATACATAAACCGTTTGATTCGCCATCGCAAATCATTAAATCATTCTCATCCAATGTTAAACCAACATAAGCACCAGTTTCATTTTTTTTGAGTGAGGTGAATTTTGTGCCACTCGCTAATTTTTTTACGATTATAGATTGACCAATAATCTTATCGTAGTCAAAAGCGTGAAGCGGTTGCCCCAATTCGTGCAAAATAAAATTAGTAATATCCACGACATTATTTATTGTATTCACACCAATTGCATTCAACCGATTTTTCAACCATTCCGGCGATTCCGCAATCGTTACACCGGAAATACAAACGCCGGAATAACGCGGACAAGCCTGTGTATCTTCAACTTTTACTACAATTTTTAAATCGTTATTTTCTATATTAAAACCCGAAACATCCGGTTTCCGAACCGAAATGTTTTCTCCACGCGACCGTAGTCGCGCCGCAATATCTTGCGCCACACCCAAATGACACATCGCATCGGAACGGTTCGGCGTTAAACCGATTTCGAGAATGGTATCTTTTTGCAGCAATGAGCTATTAGCTATGAGCCATGAGCCACTACTTGTTTGAGACTCATACCTCATAGCTAATAGCTCATTGCTTAGCGGTGTTCCCACTTCCATTTCATTCGGCAAAATCATAATACCGCTGTGATCTTCGCCCAGACCGAGTTCATCGGCAGCGCAAATCATACCTTCCGATATTTGTCCGCGAATTTTTCCGGCTTTAAGTTTTATGATTTCTCCGGATTGTGTGTGCAAAGTTGTGCCGACAGTGGCGAGGAAAACTTTTTGTCCTTTCGCTACATTCGGCGCACCGCAAACAATTTGCAACGGTTCACCTGTACCAATATTTACTTTTGTCAATGAGAGTTTGTCGGCATCCGGATGTTTTTCACACGCAACTACTTCACCAACAACTATGCCTTTCCAATTATTTTTATTCGCGCCGATTTCTTCCACGCCTTCCACTTCCAAACCCAAATCTGTAAGTATTTCTGAAATCTGTTCAGGCGATGCGTTGGTTTTAATATATTCTTTGAGCCAATTAAGAGAAACTTTCATTCGTTATTCGTTATTCGTTATCAGAAATTTATTTATGGATGAGCCGCCAACGAAATGCACGCAAAGATAATAGATTAACTAACGAAGAATAAAATTTTTTGGAAATTTGAATAGATGAATGTTTTTTTCATTTTAGATACAAATCCGGGAATTGACGGAAGTTAATTCCCTTAGAATTATCAACTAACTCAACTTCAATTAACAATTATCATTTGCTTTTAAAAGGTCTTGCATTACTAAATTTGCATGACTCGAAATTTGTTTTACCAAGGCAGGAATCTCTTGTACATCAATTTTATGTCGTGCAGAAAACTCGGTAACTTTTGTGAGTTTATCGAGTTCGGAGTTACCCAAAAAAGAAAAAGTCATTTTCAGTTTGTGCGCGATTTGAAATACTTCTTCCCAATCTTTTCCGGCGGATGCTTCGTTAAGTTTTTGTATTTCAATCGGAATTTCTTTTTTAATTTCCGTCATTAACTCGTGCATTGTTTCAGCATCTCCGCCGCACACTTCTGAAAAATGTTTTAAATTAACGTGTTGAATGGATGTCAAAACTGTCATAAGATTTTTTTAGTTAGACAATGGACGAAAGACGATGGGCAATCGATAATAGACGATGCATAATAGACATTTTTTATCTTATCCATTGTCTATCGTCTATTATCCATTGTTCATTGTACATACGTGCACATGTTTTTCAATTATTTCAAAAAGTTCGTCTGGTTTGAAAGGTTTTAAAACAAAATTATTGAAACCTTGCGCGTGATACACATCGCGCTTCGACATAAAACCATGTGCCGACATTGCCAAAATCGGCGTTTTAAAATCAGGCATATTTTTGCGAATGTAAGCCGTTGTTTCTGTTCCGTCCATTACCGGCATTTGAATATCCATGAGTATAATATCAAACACTTCGCCGGATTCGAGCAAATCAATACAAATTTTTCCGTTTTCGGCGATTACTATTTCTATTTTCTTAAACTGTTTCTCTAAAGTTTTTCTTGCAACCAACTGATTGACTTTATGGTCTTCGACTAACAGTAATCGGAAAGGTATTTCTATTAAACTTGTATCGCTTTTTATAGCTGCGTCCGGTAAATTTTTATTTTTATCGGCTGCAATTGCTTGAACATTTGTTTTTTTGAAAGGAATAAAGGCAGTAACAGTTGTGCCTTCGCCTAAAACACTTGTCGCAGAAACTGTACCGTTTTGCAAATTAACCAAATTTTTAACGATAGCTAAACCCAAACCTGTACCTTCAAATAATCTGTCTTTTGTGCGGATGCGTGTAAAAGAATCAAAAATAGTAGACACTTTATCTTCAGGAATACCGATACCGGAATCTTGAACCATAAACCCTACAATTAAATTTTCCGCGTGCGAAGGCTTGTTAAACACAGAAATTTTTACAAAACCTTTATCCGTAAATTTTACTGCGTTACCGACGATGTTGAATAAAATTTGATTGAGGCGCAGTTTATCGCCGCAAAGTAATGTAGGAACAGCCTCGTGGATAGATAAATGAAACTCCAAATCTTTTTCTTCTCGTTTATATTGCATCACATTGATGACGTTGTACAAAAGTTCGGATAAATCAAACGGTTTTTCTTCAAAATTCATCTTGCCGTTTTGTAAAGTAGAAATATCCAATACATCATTGATAACGCCGAGTAAAATTTCACTCGATTGTTTAATCGAATCTATATAACCGGTTTGTTCCGGATTGAGATGCGTTTTCGCCAATAAATGTGACATGCCGTAAATCGCATTCATCGGTGTACGCATTTCATGACTGATGTTAGCGATAAATTGTTCTTTTAGGCGGGCAGATTCTTCGGCAAGTTCACGCGCTTTTTGTGCTTCGCCGAGATTAATCAAAACTTTTTTTCTTTCAATAGCGAAGTGCAAAGTTTTTGCGAGCAGGTCGGCATCGAATTTACCTTTAATTAAAAAATCTTGCGCACCGGCTTTCACGGATTTTAAACCGATTTCGCGATCGCCCAAGCCGGTCATCACAATGACAGTCGCTTCCGGAAATTTAGAAATAAGTTGTTGCAAAGTATCAAAACCCAAAGAATCCGGCAACGATAAATCGAGCAGGACGATAGAAAACGTATGTTGAGCGAGGGCGCTTAAACCTTCATGCAACGTACCGCAACTCACAATCTCACTGTCCGCAAAATCGGATTGTACCAGCAATGCCTTCACAAGATATACATCGCCGATATTGTCTTCTATGAGTAGTATTTTTAGCATTCTTTACTCTCGTTATTCGTTATCGGTTATCAGCTGTTCGTCAGCAGTTATTCGTTAGCAGTTTAATAAATGTTCAACGGGTAACGGGTAACGAATAACTGATAACGAGTTCTAAAAGAATACAAATTGTGCGCCACCTTCATCGTTAGCAGCGAAGCAACATAATTCATTTTGATGACTCCGGTACAATTGTCTGAAATCGTCCACGCGATCGGGTGCGATGAGACCTTTTGCGTGAAATTCTTCCAACGTTGAGGCGTAAATAAATCCTTCTTTTTCGGAAGTGTCAGCATCAAAAACAGATACGCCCATCAATATTTCTTCTTTTGACACAACTATAATCGGATAATTAGAAATATTTTCCAATCGAATTGTATCAGCAACTTTCGTCAACACAGGTCGCAGGCGTTTTAATTTTTTTTCTAAATCCGTCAGAAAATGTTTGCCGTTTGTATTCATATCGTAAAAGTCATCGGACTATCCGGTAAATTATCTTTACTAATTTTTATTTTAGTTTCCTTTTTTTTAACCGGCTTTTTCTTTTTCTTCCCCGTCGAAACAGTATTCAATTCATTAATAGGCAATTTATCTGCATCCGTTATTTTCTTTTTCGCAATCGGTTTTTTCTTTTTCTTTGCTTTGAAAGTTGGATCCAATTCATTTGCCGGCAACTTATCCGCATTAATAATTTTCTTTTTTGCAACAGGTTTTTTCTTTTTCTTTTCTGTAAAAGTCGGACCCAATTCATTTGCCGACAACTTATCCGCATTAATAATTTTCTTTTTACTTTTAGGAAATTCAGTAAAAAAATTACCGTCGTGAAATCGCAATAAAGTTTTTTTCAAAACAGGTGGCATTTTTTTAGGGTAATCTTTCGGCAAGAACCATTTTATTTCTTTAAATTTTTCCGGTTCTCGAATTACAGGAATCCCCATCAAAATATCCGTATAAAAAAAGAAAATGATTTCAATAGAACTTCCTAATTTTTTATACGTCACATGACGCAAAGTGAGCTGTTTATTCTTTAAATCAATGCCTATTTCTTCTTTCGTTTCTCTTATCAGACCTTCTTTAACAAATTCCGCACCTTCAATTTTTCCGCCAGGCAACGTGAATCCATTACCGTTTTCTTGGGTTTGCGCCAGAAAAAGGATTTCGCCGTTCTGTTCCATAATCAACCGAGCTGTATGGATTATTCTGTACCGTTTTTGCATTTTTATTAATTCGTTATCGGTTATCGTTATCGGTTATTCGTTATTAGTTGCCCGGTATTTTTATAGCAAATAAATAACCGATAACCGATAACGAATCACTACCTCAAAAGAAACTCTCATAAGCCCAAAAAATTTTACCAAATACGACTTGTTGCACCATTAAAAAATCGCCGGTGCTTGATTCGGCGAAGTAACGTTCAATGACCGGTCGTTTTTTATCATCAAAAATAATATTTCCGTCGTTATTTTGTGCAATAAGCGGATGTAATTTTAAAAATGTTTTTGTACCGGCAATTGTAGTGACAGAAATAATCGTAAAGGGCAGCGTCGCTTTCACGGAATCTGTTTGCGCATAACCATTTTCAAAACCTTCGCAACCTAATTTTTTAAAACCGGTCAGAAAATTTTCAACCAAACCGCGTATAGGTTTTTTATTTACTTTTGGTGTTAAAGCGTATAAAGGTTCAACGGAAAAATCGGTTGCTGTTTTAGAAATTTTAAACGACCTGCTTTTTTGCAACGGATAATCTACGGAAACTTCTGCAATTTCTTCGGGTTGAAGTGTGAAAACGTATCGGTCGCGCCAATCTAATTCTTCCGTAAAATAACGCACGCGCAATGTTCCGTTAAACGATGGAATGTGACACGGATAAGGTTCATTGGCATTTTCCATGATGAAATACGTCGCGGTTTCATCGTTATTATTCCCGCCGACGTAATAACTTTTTATTTTTTTTCCGGCATTATCATAAATTTCAGTTTTAATACCGCTCGATGCCAAATTTTGAATCACCGGTTTCACGGCATTGCGCGGAAAACGATACAGCATCGTAACTTTACCGATAGTTGCTAAAAGATTATTCACCGCATCCGGACGCGCTTTGTATTTTTTATTGACGCGCCATTCCGTTTTACTCAACCTGTCGAGCGTAATTGTTTTGCCTTCGTGGTCGGCGAGAAAAATTTTTCCTATTGAGGCAGTATCTTCAACGGCAAAATTAAAATCATAACCTTCCAAGTTCGATGATTTATTGCCTTGAAGTAAATACCAAGTGCCGCCGCCGAGCAGTGCGACTGCTAAAAATAAAAAGAGGTTTGTGTTTTTCATGGATTGAAATAAAAGACAAAGGTAGGTTAAGGATTTATTTTTTGTGATAATAATGCGCAGCCGCAGATATTTTATTCAATTTCCTTTCAAAATCTATTTAACTTTGCAAGAAAAAAATAAAATAATGAAGTTCTCACTAACTTATATTCTTTTTTTTTGTGCTTATTTAATTAATGCTCAAGACACGCCGCCGCTCCCACCTTCTCCATTTATATATGGTAAAGAATTCCTTCGATCTGATAATTGGACAACTGTAAAATCAAATAAACACCAAAAAGTAAAAGGAACACGGGTTTACTTTATTCCGCCCACCGATGCGGTGCAGTCAAAAGATATTGCCGGCTTTGAATCAGATAATATGATAGTCAGGGTTTTTGAACAAATTGGCAGAATTGAAACACAAATAGGTTTCTTTGAGACTAAATTATTAATTGACAAAGGCTATTCGATAACAGATTTTAATACAAAATTGAAAATCAATGGCGATAAGGTAGCGTACATGAAAGGAACGAATGGAAGCGAAGAAGCTATCATGTTTGTTACGGGAGATACCAATAAAATTATATTCATAACTGTAAACTTTAAATCAGATGCCAAAACGTCAAAAGATGTGAAAAGTTTGATTGAGTCCTTTTATTGGGCTAAAACAGAAAAAGAAAATGCTTTTGAATATGCAGCATTTGAAATAGACAAAGATAGCGTTTATCTAAATTTTATTTCAGGTGGTTTGATGTATATGTACGCTTTAAAATCGAAAGACGCTTCGGGAGGTTTAATGTTGTCTCAAGCAAAAACATTTTACGAGGATATTCCTAAAGCTGATTTAGAAAGGCAACTCGGAAGATTTCTCGGTGAAATTGAATCAAAAGGATTAAAAGTTGAATTGAAAAAATATGGTTTCATTAAATTAAAATGTGGTTTAAGAGCTTATGAAGTTATTGGTGAGACTGAAACTGCCGGTAAAAAAGGAAGCTCGTATTATGTGATGGTAGAAGGTAAAGTGTATGATTTTTTAATGGATTTTTCGTCAATTATATCCGATCCGGTAATTGTAGAAAAGAATATAGATTATTACCGAAAAATATTAGACACTTTCAAAGCTGAATGAGGAATTCAGGTACGTTAGAATCTTTCACAATCTATTTTTCCGGTAATTTCGCGCTATAATTTCTTGATTTCAGAAATTTAATGCTACAAAAATAGAATTTAATAAATTATGGAAACCAATAAAAAGAAATTTTACACGCTCGATGAAATGAAAGATAAATTTATCGGTGTTGCAGGCACGGTAAAAAGAGAAGCATTCGAGTATGAACTCCGTATGGAAATTATTGAAGAAATGAGAAAAAAGAGTAAATTAGATACTGATAACAAAAAACCTTTCTCAAACTAATTTTTTTGTAATCTTGCGCTATAATTTAGTAAAATGACAAAGAATCATATCCGTTTCGATTGGTCAGCCAAAAAAATGCTGTGCGATAAAAAGAATTTTTAATGCCTCAAAAACTATCCATCGTCATTCCGGCGTACAACGAAGAACGCACGATTCATTTAATTTTAGATAAAGTACGCGCCGTAAAACTGCAAGACAATATCGAAAAAGAAATAATTGTCGTGAATGATTGTTCAAGTGATAATACCGAAACTGTTTTGAAAACTTATATTACCGAACACGTCGACGATAATATTTGTTATTTCAAACACGATGTCAATCAAGGAAAAGGCGCGGCATTGCACACAGGCATTCGTGTGGCGACGGGCGATTTTATCGTCGTGCAAGATGCCGATTTGGAATACGACCCGAAAGAATATGTGATTCTCTTGCAACCGATACTCGACGGTTTTGCCGATGTGGTATATGGTTCGCGTTTTATCGGCGGTAAACCGCACCGTGTTTTATTTTTCTTTCACTCTATCGGCAATCGGTGGTTGACTTTTTTATCGAATGCCCTCACGAATTTGAATTTAACAGACATGGAAACGTGTTTGAAAATGTTTCGCCGCGAATTTATTCAAAGTCTTGATTTAAAAGAAAAACGCTTCGGTTTTGAACCCGAAGTCACTGCAAAAGTGGCGCGTATAAAAAATGTCCGCATTTATGAAGTGGGTATTTCCTATTACGGTCGCACTTACGCTGAAGGTAAAAAAATTACTTGGGTGGATGGTTTTAGAGCGGTGTACTGCATTTTGAAATATAATTTGTTTTAGTTGGTTAGTTAGTTGGTTAGTCAGTAAAACCCAAAATCCAAAATCGTAATGCTCAGACATATACAATCTTCTTTTCAAGGTATCCCGCGCGCTATCTGGATTTTATCCCTCGTCAGTTTAATCAACCGCACGGGAACGATGGTTGTTGCTTTTATGACGCTGTATTTTATACAGTTTTTGCATTTTTCGATTCCACAAGCAGGATATGCTTCCGCGTGTTTCGGTGCGGGTGGTATTCTCGGAATGTATATCGGCGGCGTTTTGACGGACAAAATTGGTTATTACCGCGTTCAATTATTTTCGCTGATAAGTGGCGGCACCATGTTTTTCGTTGCTCTAAATGCACACACTTTTTACGCGGCTTGCGCAGCAGTATTTGTTTTGGCTTTGGTGTCCGAAGCATTTCGTCCGGCAAATTCTGTGGCTGTTATTTTTCACAGCGATGAAGAAGTGCGCACGCGCTCGTATTCGTTATTGCGTGTCGGTGTGAATATGGCGGTTGGTTTGGCATTCGTTATCGGCGGCGTTTTGATTACTTATGGTTGGCATTGGTTGTTTTGGGTGGATGGATTTGCGTCTTACGGTGCGGCAGCGATTGTATTTTTTTTACTGAAAGATATTTCGACAACACAAAATACCTCAAAAAAAACGGAACCCGAAGATGTGACGTTTTCTGCCTATCGCGATAAAGATTTTTTAATTTTTATTTTCTTTACACTCATCGGCGCGATTGTTTTTATGCAATTAATTTGGACGGTACCGCTCTATTTTAAAACAGGTTACGGTTGGACGGAAGCGCAAATTGGTCTCGCAATTGGTTTGAATTGCGCAATCGTTATGTGCGTCGAAATGCCGTTGATTTTTAAAATTGAAAATAAAAAAGGTAAATTGTGGTTTGTTCGTCTCGGTTTGGTTTGTTACATCATCGCTTTCAGTGCATTAATACTGCCGGTAAATTTTGCGCTCACTGCGGCACTCATACACATCGTTGTCATTTCTTTCGGCGAAGTTTTCGTCATGCCTTTCAGTTCTAATTGGGCAACAACACAAGCCGGCACCGGACGACAAGGACAATACATGGCACTTTATGGTATGTCTTACGGCGTGTGCAATGTCGTTTCACCGATACTCGGCACACAAATTATTAATGCTTTAGGTTTTAATTATTTATGGTTGATGTTAGTCGTATTTTCAAGTGTAGCTTGGGCAGGTTTTTATTTTTTGGAGAAAAAGCAAATGTAATAAATAACAAACCTCGTTGAGCCATTGAGCCCCGACGAGGTTAAAAAGTTTTAAATAAAAAATTAATAAAATAACAATAGAGATAATTTGTTTTTTCAAACCAACTATCCTAATTTTGGCTTATAGAATTAATCAATTGAAAAATTCTACAAAAAATATATTCACATAAAGATAAAAGCAGCCCCTTTTTGTTGACTTTCAGGCTATAAACCTGTTAGTTTATTAATCAAAAAAGTTTTTTCATACATTCTAGTGAGGG
>JAYTNA010000755.1:0-5237 GCA_043748865.1 Saprospiraceae bacterium | reverse complement strand
ATAAATATCGGAGTTAATTATGCTTTTCCGATTCACTCTAACCTTTTTGTCCGGAGGTTTAATCCCGCGTTCACGCATCAAATTTTCCATTGGTTGAGATAAGACAATGATGGCGCGCGCTTTATTGGCAATAAATTTTGCAAAAGTGTAAGCCGTTTTTTTTCTCAAAGAAAGCGGACCCGACCAATGTTCGGAAATAATAAAAGGTACGCCCAAAAATTTACTCAAAATAAAAGCCATGACAGATGCCGCACCAATTATATTAGCGTGTATCAAATTTATTTTTTCCGCGTTTATAATTTTTATTTTTTTATAGCCAATAAACAGAGCGCGTAAAAATCGAAAACTTTTTACAAAAGCATTTTTACTATCCGGTATCAAAATTAAAACTTCATTAATTTTATTTCTTCGAATGGTTATCTCAAATTTTTTTAAGTGAGAAGGGACAATTGCTAAAACCGTAACATCGTTCAATAAATGTGCTGCCCACGCTTGTCGTTGAATAAAATCGCCATCGAAATTATCAAAACGATTCGGATACCAAGTTGTAAGCCATAAAATGTTCTTTCTGTTGTTAATCATGGACGCAAAGTTGGTAAAAATTTTCTCGCAAAGTCGCTAAGTCGCTAAGATTTTTTACACTTTGCGGCTTTGCGACTTTGCGAGAAATTATTTGTCAACATTCGTGAATTTGCAACGTTTTAAAATAAAAAAAATATCATGCGCGCCAATCATCAACCGTCAACCGGCAACCGGCAACCAATATTCACCATCATTACCATCGTTTACAATAGCGAAAATGTTTTGGAAGGCACAATTCATAGCGTCCTCAATCAAACTTTTCAAAACTATGAATATATTATCATTGACGGTGCGTCGAAAGATAAAACTTTAGACATTATCGAAAAATACGCCGATAAAATTACAAAAATGATATCCGAACCCGATAAAGGTTTGTATGATGCGATGAATAAAGGTTTAAATTTAGCGACCGGCGATTTTGTTCTGTTTTTAAATGCCGGTGACAGATTTTATAGCACCGATATTTTGGAAAAAATTGCCGGGAAAGTAACCGAAGATATAGATATTATTTACGGCGAAACGATGCTCGTTAACGACAACCGCGAAGAATTGGGTACGCGCTCGGATAAAACCACACATCGTTTGCCCGAAAATTTAACTTGGAAAAGTTTTTGTTACGGTATGTCGGTGTGTCATCAATCAATTTTTGTGCGCCGGACAATGGCATCACCCTACATCGAAAAAAATTTAGCGGCGGATATGGATTGGATAATTACGGCTGTAAAAAAATCGCGCAAAAATGTAAACGCGCACCTGATTGTGTCGGCGTATTTAGTGGGCGGTGTATCTAAACAAAAACACAAACAATCATTAAAGGATAGGTTTTTTGTTTTGCAAAAGAATTACGGGGTTTTGCCGAATGTTTTTAATCATTTTGTGATTGCTTTAAAAGCGCTAAAATATTCCGTCATCGGTGCTTTCCACAGTTTGTCGTAGGGTATTCTTATAAGAGCATGTAATTTTTATATTGCTAAAATGCAATTATTTTATAAAATATCATAGAATATATTTACTTTTGTTTTGTTTTGTTTTATTTGTACTCCTAACAGCAAAAAAAAATACCACCATGAATCCGCCTGATAAAGCCATTGGGAAAATACCGGTGCCACCTATTGATGAACTCAAGAAAGGAAAAAATTTCTTTTTCGGCATCGGTATAAATACTTACGAAAATTTCAATAAACTTTTTAATGCCCGTAAGGATGTTGAAGATATTGCTAACGTATTAATTGAAAACTATTATTTTGAAAGAAAAAACGTACTACTTCTCTCCGATCAACAGGCCACCAAAGAAATATTATTGACGAGCTTGATGATTTGGGTAAAAAATTAAAACCGGACGATCGTTTACTCATTTATTATTCCGGGCACGGACATTTAGAAGGCAAACGCGGCTTTTGGATTCCGGTGAATGCCATCAGAGATAAAGTGTCGAGTTACATTAGCAGTGCGGATGTGCGCGATATTATTCAATCTATTAATGCGCGACATATTCTTTTAATTTCCGACAGTTGTTTTTCTGCTTCATTATTGGTGCGCGATACAACGAGAGATATTAATGCGACGCTTTTAGATTGGGAGCGCAATTCTTCTCGTTGGGTTTTTATTTCGGGAAAAGGTGTTGTGATGGACGGTGAAAAAGGAACAAATAGTCCATTTGCAAAGGGAATTCTCAAACATTTGAATCAAAATGATGCCGAAGCACTTAATATTGTTCGGTTGGCTGATCGGGTGACGCAAGAAGTCGGTTTTAATTATGAACAAAAAGCTGAAATTAGTCCGTTGTTTCAATCGGGACATGAAGGCGGGCAATTTATTTTTTTCAAAAAACAAACTGAAAAAGATGATTGGCACAATGCTTTGACTATTAATACCGAAGCCGCTTATTCGAATTATTTGGAAAAATATACGAGCGGTGCTTATGTAGATGAAGCATACCTTAAATTTAAATGAAGTTGGCGATAATAATGAATGGAAAAAAGCCATTTGGCTCGACTCGGCTTATTCTTACAGAATTTATTTACGAAAATATCCGAACGGTATTCATGAAGTTGAAGCAAAAGAAAAAATAAAAGAAATAGAAAATAAATTGACTGTACATGAAGATACAGAATATGAGCGTTTGGCAAGCATCGAAGCAGATAAAATTGAAGCAGCGCGAATTGCGAAATTAAAGGCAGACGAAGAAGCCGAACGTTTGGCAAGCATCGAAGCAGATAAAATTGAAGCAGCGCGAATTGCGAAATTAAAAGCAGATGAATTAAATGCACGCATCGAACGTGAGCGTTTGGCGAAAATCGAAGTTGACCGAATTGCGAAATTAAAAGCAGATGAAAATAAACCGCAACCGCAAACTATTTACACAATTACTGCTACTCAAAAAAATCGTTTGCCTATTTATATGTATATCGGTGGTGGTGTACTTGCAGTTCTAATTTTCGGCGTATTATATTTGTTACCCGGCGGCAACACAACTCCAAGCATTACTGTTACTACGCCGACGCAACAAACAAATAATTCCGGTCAAGTACAACAAAATAATTATCCGGCTGCAACACAACCGGTTCAGGAATATAAATCGGAAACGCCTGCGACGCAACCGCCAAAAAAAGATAATGATGCACAGGCAAACGTAGATAAATTAGCGAGGCAAAAACAAAAAGATGCTGAAGCTGCAAGAATAGCAAAACAACGCACACAAGATAATGCCGATGAAGCAGCAGCCGCACAAGCACAACCGGAACAGAATAAAAATTCACAAATTCAAGCGGATAAGGCGAATGCAAAAAAATATTTAAAATCTGCAGCGTCATACATCAGTGCAGGTGAGAAAGAGTATGCTATTAGTGATCTGTCGAAAGCTTATGATTTGAGTAATATCTCAGCTACTTCAAAAAAATTTATTAAAAGTGCGATTTCCTATATTAGAGCAGACGAACTTACGCTTGCTAAAAGCGATGTCTTTTCAGCAATAGATGCCAATTATTAAATGCAAATAAAAATTTTTCGGTTTCTGAATCAGAATTACCGGAATTGAAATTTGTCTGAATCAAGATTTTCAGGATTTTTGGATTATTAGGATTTTTCAAATTGGATTAATTCTAAAAATCCTGAAAATCTAATTCAGAAACCAACAGAATTTTCTTAAAATCCCGACAATCCAAAAATCCCGACAATCCTGATTTAGACAATTTTCAATTCTAAAAGTTCTGAAAATCCGATTCAGAAACCAACAGCATACTATTAAAATCCCGACAATCCAAAAATCCCGACAATCCTGATTCAGACAAATTTCAATTTCGGTAATTCTGATCCGGAAACCCATAAAATTCTAAAAAAAAGAACGATTGACCTTTCGGTTCCGGCATCCACCTTTCCTACTAAGACAATCGTTCAGTAACGCTTGCGCGTCACGTTTTCGCCCGTTCATTTCTTTCAAATTAATAGAGACAGGACAAATATCTGTTCAACGGAAGTCATCCAACTTTCCTGTGAGCTGGGAAGAGGAAAGAACAACGCGAAAGCCCAAGTTATTGTTGCGATTCGTCGGCGTATTCCTGTTCCGATTCGTGACGCGACAATTCTGCGCGGTGTTGTTCCAACTACCGCCGCGATTCACGCGGTTCGACCCTTTGATATTTGACCTTTATTTTGAAAAATAATTTTTTCTAAACGATTTTGTTTCTGCGTGTTGCACAAAAGCTAATAGTGGCAGTGCCTTTTGTTGACAGTATGATTCCGTCCAATTTCCTGTACTGTAATTCTCCTCAACTATGTTCATCTCTTTTATAAATCTTTGTTTGCTGTTTTGAGATAATCGAATATTATGGGGACGAATCAGATAACCCAAAAAAGGTAACCCGCAGGATGAATAGTTGAGCAGTTCAGGTTTGAGCATACATTTTAATTTATTTTCAACATAATCTTTTATGTCGTTATAAACCTTTCTCAAAAAAAATTTATCGTCGTGCCATAAAACCATATCATCCATGTAACGTACGTAAGCCTTAATTTGCAAATTTTCTTTTATGAAATGATCTAATTCGGACAAATATTCATTCGCAAAATATTGGCTCGTTAAATTACCGATCGGTAATCCGCGTTTGGGGTGTGCTTCGTAACTGTCAATAATTTGATCGAAAAGATTCAAAATTTCGTAGTCTTTAAACATTCTGCTCAATTGATCTTTCAGAACATCATGATGTACACTTTCGAAAAATTTTCTTACGTCCAATTTTAAAAAAAATGTATACCGTTGCGTATTTCGTTTCGCTCTTTCAATCGCCGCATAAGTGCCTTTGTTTTTTCGGCTTGCATAGCTGTCGAAACTTAAGGACTTTTCAAAATACGGGTGACAAATATTCATCAAGGCGTGGTGCAAAACTTGTTCCCTGAAAGCACTCGCGCATATTTGCCGCTCTTTGGGTTCAAATACTTTAAAATATCGGTAATCGCCGACTTCAATTTTACCGGTCAGAATTTGTTTTCTCAAATCAAATAAATTTTCTTCTAACCGATTTCGATAAAATTCTACTTCCCGCGAATAGCTTTTACCTTTACGCGCTTTCCAAAATGCTAAACGCAGATTGTCCGGTTCCGCCACGTGTTTCAACAAATCTTTAGCTCTTTTCATCGCTTATTAAATCTAAAAGGCG
>JAYTNA010000754.1:0-1790 GCA_043748865.1 Saprospiraceae bacterium | reverse complement strand
GCCGTTCAATTAAAATATTGCTACCTACACACCTTTCTTTCATAACTAACAAACAAACGAACCAACCAACTAACTAACCAACTAAAAATCTTGACCGTTTTGATCGCCATTTTCTTGTGGTTTTTTACCTTTTCCTTTTTTAAACATATTCGCATCCACTTTTCCGAAAGGAATTTGTAACGCAATTCTGAAATTGCGCGTTTCACGACGACGCATTAGTTCTTGCGTATAATTCGGAAATTCGTACACGACAACTTGTTTACGCGAGTCAAAAATATCGTTGACACTGAAAATTAAACTTGCGGCGTTGTGAAAGAACGATTTTTTTACGGAAAAATCGGCAAACGCTTGTGCTTTTCTGTAGCCCTGAACATCTGCTTGTTGACTTTCGTAATTCGCATTCAATTGTGCAGTTATACTCGCCGGAAATTTATACGTCATTCCGAGTTTACCGTTGTAAGACCACGATGTTTTATTAAAAGTATCAACTGCAATATTGATATTAAAAACGTTAAAACCTGCCGTTATATCGAAATTTTTTGTCGCTGCGATTTTCAAAGTATTATCCCAACCGTAACGATTATCGTGTGCACCGTTCACAAACTGCGTAATTAAAAGATTCGGATCTGTTTTAGAAGGTGTCGCCAACGGTTTTATACTATTAGTTTCTATTTCATAATACAAAGTAGATAACCACGTGAGCGCACCGGTCGTTTTATTCAAACCCAATTCCATTTTATTCACAAATTCCGGTTGTAAATTCGGATTACCGATTTGAATATTTTGTCTGTCATTGCCTCTCACACCGGCAGAAAGCTGCATCCATCCCGGTCGTTGAATTTTTCTACTGAAATTAAATCCCCATTCCGTATTCTCATTTATCTTTTGCCCGAAAGAGAACGACGGAAAGAAAGTATTCCAAATACTGTTTTTGTTTGCCGGATAATTGTAACCGAAATTTTTTAGAGCATCCGGTAAAAGAAAATTAATACCGGCTAAACTTGATTGCTCGAAACGCAAACCGACTTGATAATTAAAATTGTGTTTCAACTTGCTCGAGTATAAAAGATAAGCCGCATTCACGGTTTCGGTAATGTCTGTCACTTGCGATAAAGTATTATTAACGCTGTAACCGATAGCATCACTTTGGTGCGCAAAGAAATAATAATTTTGTGTGCGCCAATTTGTATAACTGCGCAAACCCATTTCAAGTTTCGTCGAATCGTTTAAGGGATTCGTAAAATCTAATTGCGCTGTCAGCTGATTACCTGTACTGCTACCGTCTATGCTATCCGTTTCAGGATAATGAATTACCGGTATACCTTTATTTGTAAATTCAGCCGTGTACCATTGAGCGGCATTCGACGACCAATTGTGATTATAAACAGCAGAGAAAACTAAAGCCTCGCCTTTTTTTACATAACTTTTTTTCCAACCTAACTCGGCACCAATATTATTAAAACTATTGCGCGGTGTCGTTTGGCGATCACCAAAACTTGTCGTGTCGTGATTGTATCCTAAATAATTATATAATTGGTCGGTGTTGACATTGAATTTACCTGCCACAAAATTAACACCGAGTGTAACGGTGTTGCGCACATCTACATTATAATCGGTATTGAAATGCACATTTTGAAAAAGATTCTGAAAATTTGCGGTTGTATTTTGGTTGAAAAAAGAAGAGTCAATGCCTTTCATATCGCGAGTTGTGCGATAAGTATAACCTGTTACCGGTCTTTGTTCGGCGTTTAAATTATAATTAAAACCGAAAGCCCATTTACCGGAGTTTA
>JAYTNA010000753.1:0-1557 GCA_043748865.1 Saprospiraceae bacterium | reverse complement strand
TTCAACGTATTCAAGGAACTTCGCGCCGTGTGCAGCACTCACATTTTATACAAAGCACCTTTCGCGTGCTAAATAGTTACATTCTTTTTTGAAATTCTTTTTTGAAATTCTTTTTTGAAATGTTTTTCAAAATAAAAAGTGCAAAGAAAATTTATTTTTCTTTGCACTTTTTATTTTGAAAAAACCAATTAACCATTAACCACTAACCATTAACCATTAACCATTAACCATTATTTAGCCTTCCTCGTCAAAACTTTTTTCACGGCTGCAACTACATCAACGATGCCCAAACCATATTTTGCTAATAATTCGTCCGGCGTACCGCTTTCGCCGAAAGAATCATTGACACCCACAAACTCTTGCGGTGTCGGTAAGTTTTTTGCTAAAACTTCTGCAATGGCACTGCCGAGACCGCCGTTCATTTGGTGTTCTTCTGCGCTGACAACAGCTCCGGTACGTTTTACCGATTCTATGATTGCCGCAGTATCGAGTGGTTTTATCGTATGAATATTGACAACTTCGCAAGACACGCCTTCCGTTTCTAATTGTTTCGCTGCTTCAAGCGCGTGCCAAACCAAATGTCCGGTTGCGAAAATAGTTACGTCTTTTCCGTCGCGCAAAGTCAAAGCCTTACCGATAACGAACGGTAAATTATCTGTAAACATAGGCCAAGCCGGACGACCGAAACGCAAATAAACGGGTCCGTGATGATCGGCAATAGCAATCGTTGCCGCTTTTGTTTGTGCATAATCGCATGGATTGATGACGGTCATGTTCGGCAAATTGCGCATCATCGCGAGATCTTCCAAAATTTGATGCGTTGCACCGTCTTCACCCAAAGTTAAACCCGCATGAGACGCGCAAATTTTTACATTTTTATCTGAATAAGCAACCGATTGACGAATCTGATCGTAAACACGACCGGTGGCAAAATTGGCGAAACTTGTTGCATAAGGAATTTTTCCGCCAATGGCGAGACCGGCAGAGATGCCAATCATATTCGCTTCTGCAATACCGACTTGAATAAATCTTTCCGGAAATTCTTTTATAAAATTATCGAGTTTCAACGAACCCGCCAAATCTGCGGTCAGCGCTACGACATTCGGGTTCGTTCTGCCGAGTTCTAAAATGCCGTCGCCGAAACCGTCGCGTGTTGCTTTTTTACCTTTTACTTCAATTGCCGGTGCGCCCATAATTTGGATTTTAGATTTATAATTTTAGATTTACAATTTCAAATAATTTTGTAATTCGTAACTTTTAATTTTATAAATTTATCAGTTAAATGAATTTGAAAACTCTATTTACGCATGCAAAGGTAATTGGAAAAAAGAGAAGTGAAAATAAAAAACGAAATTGATTTTTGGTATATTAATTAGCAATACATTTTTACCTTTTCGCGAAACTCTTTATGCTACAAATTTTTAAAATCTTTTGTAAAGTTATAAGTTCGATAACCTTTTAAGTAGTTGCGTTTAAATAAACGCTACAATTTTTCACGAGAAATTGATTTTATATTTTGGGTTATAAGCCCCAATAATATTTAAAACGGCATCAGAA
>JAYTNA010000752.1:0-2156 GCA_043748865.1 Saprospiraceae bacterium | reverse complement strand
TTGAGTTCTTCGTTTTGATAAACAATTTTCTTCGACATGCCGTAACAGTTTAACGGCTTACCGCGCAAACTGAATACCGCTTGCGTTTCAACATCTCGCGCTTTTGTAATCGAACCGCTTGCAGAATCACCTTCAGTTATGAAAACAGTTGAACCGGAAACTTTTTCGGCATCGCCTTTTTCGTTGAGGTGAAAACGACAATCGCGGAGTTTTTTATTGTGAATGTTCGCTTTTTTGGCGCGTTCATTCGCCAATTTTTTTATACCGGCAATTTCCGTGCGTTCACGCGCATTTTGTTCAATGCGGCGTTTCAAAGCTTCTGCAACAGGTTTATTTTTGTGCAAAAAATCGTCTAATTGTTTTTTTATAAAATCGCCGACAAAACTTCTAAGTGTCGGGCCGTCGGGCGCAATGGTTGCCGACCCGAGTTTTGTTTTTGTTTGCGACTCAAAAACCGGTTCTTCAACACGCACACTGATAGCGGAGATAATAGATGTTCGAATATCTTGCGCTTCATATTTTGTTTTATAAAAATTGCGCACCGTATCTACAATTGCGTCTCGAAACGCATTTAAGTGCGTACCACCTTGCGTTGTGTTTTGTCCGTTTACAAACGAGTGATAATGTTCGCCGTAATGTCTACCATGCGTCATGGCGATTTCAATATCTTCGCCGCGCATAAAAATGATGGGATATTCTGTTGCTTCTTCACCGATTTTTCGCGTAAGCAAATCGAGCAACCCATTTTTGGAAATAAAAGATTTGCCGTTGTAATTAATTTTTAATCCCGTATTGAGGTAAGCATAATTCCACAACTGTGATTCAACAAACTCCGAACGATATTTATAACCTTTAAAAATGACGCTGTCTGGACGAAACTGCATGAAC
Organism: Saprospiraceae bacterium; assembly: GCA_043748865.1. GTDB lineage: Bacteria > Bacteroidota > Bacteroidia > Chitinophagales > Saprospiraceae > JAAFJT01. The sequence goes on along the minus strand of JAYTNA010000752.1, from coordinate 1,268 downwards.
GTACCATTATCGGCTTGTTGAATTTTAGCGAGTTTATGATCTTTTTTTAATTCACCTTGCTCAAATTCCGCGATTTTTGTTTCGCCTTCGCGCACCGATTGTACTTTAAAATAATCGGAAAGTGCATTCACGGCTTTTGTTCCGACACCATTCAAACCGACAGATTTTTTAAATGCTTTGGAATCATATTTACCGCCGGTATTTATTTGAGAAACGCAATCAATCACTTTTCCTAAAGGAATCCCGCGCCCGTGATCACGCACTGAAACCGTACCATCTTCGATGTTAATATCAATATTTTTTCCATGCCCCATCACGAACTCATCAATCGAGTTGTCAATAATTTCTTTCAATAAAACATAAATACCGTCGTCAGGTGTGCTGCCGTCGCCGAGTTTGCCGATATACATGCCGGGACGCAAACGAATATGCTCTTTCCAATCAAGTGTGCGTATATTATCTTCGGAGTATGTGACTTGCGAAGGTGCTATGTCTTTAATTGCAGTATTAGTCATTGTTGAAATTTTTTTAATTTGAGAACTGACGTAAATGATGATCAAGATGTATGACTATTAAATGCGACCATTCTCGACCCGAAAGTTTTCCGAATTTTTGATGTGGAAACCAAGTAGTTTTCATACCGGTTATATAAACAGCCTCTAAATTGCTTAAAAGTCTTTGTTTTTCATTTTTGAAATCACGTGCATCAATTACTTTTAAGTCATTTGACGTGGGCGTACTTTTAGGTATAATATTGATAAACGGTAGTACACGCCTAATAATATTTCGGCTGACAAAATCGCTTTCATCAGTTCGTTTGACTTTACCCGTTGCCATATCCAATTGTCCGGAACAATGCGCCATCATTTGTGACACATCCATCAAACCCCATTGGCGTTGTGCTTCCGGTTTTAATTTTTCAATCCTCTGCCCAATGTTTTGATAAGTTGTTTCGAGAAATAAATTTTGCATGAGCTATTGTTTAGTTATTTGATAAATTTTGCGCAAAAGTAAGATAATAACCGTTCAAATCACAAACAGTAAATTCTCGTGTGCCGTAAAACGTTTCGTACAAACCGTTGTGAATATAAGCTACATGGTCTTTTACTTTTTCGAATAGTGCCTCAACGTCATCTACATCAATAAATAAAGAAAATGTACCGCCCGTTTTTTTGTCTTTCATTTCGGCTATATCCGCTGCTAAAGTACCACGCGATTGTATCATTAAAGTTGCACCGCCATTGACGAGAATAGCAAATTGCCATTTG
>JAYTNA010000751.1:0-2273 GCA_043748865.1 Saprospiraceae bacterium | reverse complement strand
AAAATTGCCTCAACGATAATATATGTTATTCACCAAAATTAATTGTTTGTAAAATATAAATACATACGTTTTTGTTTGTAAAATTTTAGATTGTGTGTTTAATTTGCAGATTATTATGCAAAGCAAATAGAAAGAATTTAAAATTTATGTCTGCTAAACTATCAAAACACATTGCTGTACTTGCAGGTGACGGTATTGGTCCTGAAGTCATCGCACAAGCCTTAAAAGTTTTACGTGCGATCGAATTAGTTTTCGGTCACAAATTTACTTATGAAGAGGCACTTGTCGGTGCTGCTGCTATTGATGCCACCGGAGATCCGTTGCCGCCAGAAACCATTGCCATTTGTCAAAAATCAGATGCGATTTTATTCGGAGCCATCGGCGACCCGAAATACGACAACGATCCGAATGCAAAAGTTCGACCGGAACAAGGTTTATTGAAATTGCGCAAAACAATGGGATTGTTCGCCAATATTCGTCCTGTAAAAGCCTACGATACTTTATTGCACATTTCTCCGTTGAAAAAAGAAAATATCAGAGGCAGTGATTTTGTGATTTATCGTGAACTTACCGGCGGAATTTATTTCGGAAAAAAAGAACGCTCTGCCGACGGTCAATCTGCTTCTGACGATTGCACTTATTCTGTGCCGGAAATTGAACGCATTACACACATGGCTTTTAAAGCGGCACAACTCCGCAGAAAAAAATTAATGTTAATTGATAAAGCCAACGTTTTGGAAACTTCGCGTTTGTGGCGTGATACCGTAAAAAAAATGGCGGTGCACTATCCGGACGTAACTTTAGATTTCTTATTCGTTGACAATGCCGCGATGCAAATCATTATCAATCCGAAACAATTTGATGTGATTGTAACGGAAAATATGTTTGGCGATATTATTTCCGATGAATCGTCTGTGATAACCGGTTCGTTAGGTTTATTGCCTTCCGCTTCTGTCGGCGATAAATATGCGATGTTTGAACCCATTCACGGTTCTTATCCGCAAGGTGCGGGAAAAGACATCGCTAATCCATGCGCAACAATTTTATCTGCTGCGATGATGCTTGATCATTTCGGTTTACATGAAGAAGCCGGCGTTATTCGTAGTGCCGTTGATTATTTATTGCACCACCACATCGTTACAATTGATTTAAATCCGAAAAAACATTACTCGACTTCCACTATAGGTGACTTAGCTGCGGAAGTAATTATAGAAAAATCCCGGTCTTTCATCCACGAAAAAAATGTTTTAATGGGTGAAAGTACGATTATTTAGTTATTGGTTTTTAAATTATTACCGATGTCGAGGTTTGAAATCTCGATAACGTTTAAAAATAAATTCAGCGTTAATTTTTTTCTATGACAAATACTTTTCAAAATTTTATTTTAATCGTTTCGATTTTATTATTTCAAGAAATGTTTTTTCTAAATTCTTTTGAAAAAAAAATTGAAAATATTTTTTCAAGAATGCTCTTTTCAAAAAATGTTTTTGAAAAAAAAATTTCGGAAAAAAATTCCGAAAAAACAATAAAAACTTTTCACGCTTTTCATTTTACCAAAACAGAAATTTCTTTTGATGAACACAATGCGGCGTTGAATATGACGATGCACATTTTTATTGACGATTTAGAAAAAGCATTGGAAGCAAACAATAAAGAAAAATTTTTTATCGGTACGGAAAAAGAAAATAAAGAAGCAAACGCAGTGATTCAAAATTATTTACAAAAACATTTTTCGCTCGAACTCGATAATAAAAAAATAAATTATACTTGGGTCGGAAAAGAAACTGCCGGTGATTTAAAAGCTATCTATATTTATTTATCTGTTGAAAAAATAAAAAAATTTAAACAAATCCACTTCAATAATACTTTATTGACTGAGGTTTTCTACGATCAAAAAAATATTGTTCAAATCAATTTGCCAAATAAACCGCAAGGTTATTTTGTTTTTGATAAAGGGAAAACGACGTCGTCATTTAGCTTTTAGCTATCAGCTATCAGCTATCAGCAAAAGTTGATAGTTGAGGCTGAAAGCTGAAAGCTGATAGCTAAAAGCTAAAATGTCTTTCATTTTCATCAACTTTATCCGTTTGTATCAAATTTTTCTCTCGCCGATGTTAGGTCCGAGCAAATGTCGTTATTCACCGACTTGTTCAAATTATGCGATTGAAGCTATACGAGAATGGGGCGCAATTCGCGGTAGTTGGTTGGGTTTAAAAAGAATTTCGAGGTGTCATCCATATTCCAAACACGATCATTTTGATCCGGTCCCTAAA
>JAYTNA010000750.1:0-1880 GCA_043748865.1 Saprospiraceae bacterium | reverse complement strand
CTTGATGCAAGCCCATTTCTGGCTGTCCCAACCCAAAAGTTTTTTTCTATATAGCTGTGCATATGCACATCAATTATTTGTCCAATAGATGTTTTGGCAACGAATGTGCAGAATATCAAAAGCATAATTGTTTTTCTCATTTAAAGTTAGTTTTGAAAGTTGCTTAAAACTCTCGTTAGTATATATGTGTGATGTGTCGCAATATGGTTGCCACCAACGAGCAGGGCTTTGTGCAGGTGTAGAATTATCATTCCGTTCGCACACAATTGTTGCTCAATTAAAGTTCTGTCCCAAAATTAGAAACTATTTTTCAAAAAATAAAAATAAAATCTCAATCCGTTATCTTTGCTAAAAAATTTGCCGGATCCATAGAATGAAACAAAACTATTTTCGCACATTTCTCAAGCCCATTATTTTCGTTGGTTTGATGTTGTTGATAGCCGGATTGTTTTCTTACAACCGAATGTCTACTGCTTTATTTCCGGAAGTTACTTTTCCGAAAATAACTATTATTGCCGATGTCGGACAACAACCGATTGATCGCGTGATGATTACGACGACAAAACCTTTAGAAGCTGCGGTGAAACGTGTGAAAGGTGTGCGGTCGGTAAAAAGCAGCACAAGTCGCGGCAGCACGAACATGGATATTTATTTCACTTGGGATTTAGATATTTACACCGCCAAAGCACAAGTTGAAAGTCGCATCAATGAAATAAAACCTTTTTTGCCGCCGGGTATTACGTTTTCGATTGAGGCAATGAATCAATCTATTTTTCCGGTAGCGGGTTATACTTTAGAAAGTAAATCGCAAAGTTTAATCGCATTGCGCGACAACGCCAACTTAATTGTGCGTCCGCTGTTTTCGCAAGTGGAAGGTATATCGAATGTGATTGTCACTGGCGGAAAATCTAAGCAGTACGTCATTATTCCGAATGTCGTAAAAATGTCTTCGTTCGGTATCACGCCGACGACTTTAATCAATGTTTTTAATAATAATAATTTTGTTCAATCGAACGGCAGTGTGTCGGATTTTCGCCGACTTTACGTCAATTTAACGGACACGCGGATAAATAATTCGGACGAGTTGGGAGAAGTAATTGTAAAAAACGACGGCAACCGCATCACCAAACTTAAAGACATTGCCGCAATTGAATTGCAAGTGCAGCAAGAGTTTACGGTCATCAACGCGAACGGAAATGAGGCGGTGATTGTTGACTTAGTGAAACAACAAGGCGTAAATCTGCTTGATTTTGCAAAAAATGTAAAACTTAAAGCAGAAGAAGTAAAAAAAGTTTTACCTGCCGGTACTGAACTCAAACCTTATTACGATCAATCGGCGTTTGTCGGCGACAGTATAAAAAGTGTTTTGGAAACGATTTATATCGGTTTGTTTTTGGCAATATTGGTCATGATGTTTTTCCTGCGTTCATGGCGTGCAAGTTTGGTCGTTATGATTACTATTCCGATAACCGTTGCTTTTACCGTGACTGTTTTACAACTTGTCGGTATCACTATTAATATCATGTCGCTCGGTGCAATTGCGGCAAGTATTGGTCTCATCATTGATGATGCGATTGTTATTATCGAACAAATTTATCGCGTCCACGAAGATCATCCTGAAAAAAATAAATATACCGTTGTACAAGAAGCGATTCACGATTTATTTCCTGCTATGATTGCTTCATCGCTTTCAACGATTGTGATACATTTTCCTTTTCGTTTGATGAGTGGATTAGCCGGCAGTTTTTTCAGAGAATTGTCGGATACAATGCAAATTACGATGGCGTGTTCTTTTTTTGTCACTTGGTTGATTTTACCGGCGTTGCATCTTCTAATCGGCTATAAGCATCCCGATTTTCGATTTTCGATTTTCGATTTTC
>JAYTNA010000749.1:0-3524 GCA_043748865.1 Saprospiraceae bacterium | reverse complement strand
AAGATAAAAGTACTTTATTAGCCGGACAATCGGGCGTAGGAAAATCAAGCGTCGTGAACACGATGCAACCGCAATTAGATTTACGCATCGGAGAAATTTCCGATTATTCGGGCAAAGGTCAACACACTACGACTTTTGCGGAAATGCACCCTTTGAGTTTCGGCGGTTATTTAATTGATACACCGGGCATAAAAAACTTGTCGTTCAATAATTTAGAACCGATGGATGTAACGCATAATTTTAGGGAGTTTTTCCAACTCTCAAAAAATTGTCGTTTCGGTGGTTCTTGTTCGCATATTAACGAACCCGGTTGCGCTGTACTTGATGCACTCAAAAAAGAAACGATTAGTGACTCGCGTTATCAAAATTATTTGAAAATCTTAGATGAGATTGGTGATATTAATTTTTGGGAACGGAATGAATGATTAGTTTATTGTTAATTGGTAATTAGCACCTTGCGAACTTTGCAAAGCTGTATATTTTTTTAAATTTTGAGTGACTCTAAACAGTTACATTTTTTTGGGAAATCTTTTTTGAATTTTTTTTGAAAATTTTTTTTGAAAACGAAAATATTTTTTGATTTCTCCGTTAAATGATTATCTCAAACATTTAAGTTGGAGAAAAAAAAATTCCATGACATACAATTTTGAAAAAACTAAATTTATTGGCTGCATTTCCATTTTCTTATTTTTTTGGGCGACAAAAATTTTCGCGGAAAAAAATACATTATTCTACGATAAAAGTAAATCGAAAATCGAAAATCGAAAATCGAAAATCGAACCGGATACTTCCGACGTTGAAACATTTCTACAAAAAAATAATATAAAAACACAGGAAAGCAAAGAAGGTATTTTTTATACCATTGAAAAAGAAGGAATGGGAGAAATTCCGAAAGCGGGTGATTATTTGAAAATAAATTATACCGGAAAATTACTCGATGGAAAAACGTTTGACAAATCGGAAAACGGTGAACTGTTTGTATTTCAGTTGGGTTATAGACAAGTTTTGCCTTGTTGGGATTTGATGCTCACACATTTTAAAATTGGAACTAAACTCACTTTGTTTGTGCCTTCCGAATTAGCTTACGGAAAAAGTGGCACCGAAAACATTCCGCCCGATGCGCCACTTATTTTTGAAATAGAAATTGCCGGTATTTTATCACCGACAGAATATGATTCTTATATGCGCTCGTTGGAAAATAAAGAGCGACAAATTTTTGAAAAAAACATCGCCGAGCAATACATCAAAGACAAACAAATTATTAATGATTATGTAATGTCCAAAAAACTTAAAGCGCAACGCACACCGTCAGGCGTGAATTTTTATATTTCTAAAATCGGAAAAGGTGAAAACATTCGCAACGGCAATTCGGTTTCGCTGCAGTATGACGGCATGTTTTTAAATGGTAAGATTTTCGATAGCACAAAAAATCGCGCCGGAGACGCGCCGGATCGCGTCTTTACATTTACAGTCGGAGAAGGAAAGATTATTGCCGGTTTAGAAGAAGCACTCACACATTTTAACAAAGGCAGTGAAGGTTTCATAATCATTCCATCGAAATTAGCTTACGGTGCTACACCGCTTGATGATGGTAAAATAATTATTCCGGCACATTCAATTCTAATGTTTAAGTTGCAAATTGTTGATGTAATGGTGAATGATAAATAAAATCTTCCATTCACAATGCAATCATTCAAGCAAATAAATTTTTTATAATTTCTTGTTTAATTCCGGCTTTTAAAGGATCGAAGTGTAAACGTTTTTTCAAAATTGTGGCATAAACGCTACGAAAATCTGTTTCGTAATGCAAATCGCCATTACCATCTAAATTGCTTAATTCCGGATTTTTACCGATAATATTACTTTGTATGCCACCACCAATTACAAAAACAGGCGCGGCGGTCCCGTGATCCGTCCCTTGTCCGTTATCGTGAACGCGACGACCAAATTCGCTGAAAACTAAAATTGTTACATTGTTCATCAAACCGGACGTTTTTAAATCATCGTAAAAAGCCTTCACAGATTCCGAAAGTTCATTTAACAATGATTTATGTTTACCGATTTGCCCGGCGTGTGTATCAAATCCGCCTTGACCGGTATAATAAACGCTTGTCGGCAAATTACCTTTAATCATACGCGCAATTGATTTTAAATTTTGTGCCAACGGGTAACGAGGATAAGTCTCCGCGTCGGTTTTAGTTTTTTCCAAAACTTTTTTTATTTCATCGGCTCCGTCAAAAGAACTCACCATGAGTTTACGCACAAAATCTAAATTATTATTTGCTGCCAACGCGTCGGAATGATTATCGGAAAGCGATTTAATTTGCTGTTCAAATTTAACAGGATCTTGTATCGAAATCGAGTGCGGTAATGTTCCGCGCAGCGATAAATTGTCTATTCCGTCAATATTTAACGCGCCGAGTGCATCTTCGGGTGTGCATTGCGCATCAAGATAACGACCAAGCCAACCCGTATTTAAGTTTTCAGTTGAACCACTCGCTGTTTGCCAAATTTCAATGCTTCTGAAGTGCGACCGATTCGGATTCGGATAACCGACATTTTGTAACACGGATAGATTGCCTGCCTGCTGCATTTCCGAAAAACCTTTCATGGACGGGTGAAACCCCATACCGTTTACGGATTTCAAAACTTCATCCTTCGAAATAGCAATATTTTTTCTGTAATCGTAATACAACGGATTGTCATAAGGAATAAAAGTGTTTAAACCGTCATTACCACCATTGAGTTGAATAACGACTAGCGTATTTCCGCCGGTTTGATATTGTTGAAACAATTCTTGACCGGGCATAGCGGAAAGAAATTTCGGTAAGAATAAAAATCCGCCGGAAGTTGTGCCTACTAATTTTAAAAAATCTCTTCTATTGCTTTTCATGTTATTTGTTTATTAGTAATTGGTGATTGGTTTATTGGTGATTGGTTTATTGGCTTAACTTGTTGGTTCATTTTTTTTGATAAATAAACCAATAAACTAATCACCAATAAACCAACTAAACAATTTGATAGTCGGGTAATTTTAAAAGATATTCTGCAACACGCGTAACCGTTTGTTGCGCATTAGCACTGTTCGGGTCGAAATCGTAGCCGATTTTATTTACAATTTCTTTTTTCGTTTCATCATCCATCGTATAAAGTAATCGGTCAGACATATCATTGAGAATATCTTTGATACCATGTGCAGATTTATTCCAACGAAAATCGCTTTTCACATCTTCCGATTGTGTTTCGTCACCCAAAATTTCATTATTCATTTGCATACCTTCAGACGCTGCCTTTTGTTTTTTCCCAAACTTGCTGTTATCTAATGATCTGCCGGCACTGAAAATATGTACAACTTGCGCTCGTTGAATCAATTTTTGCGCACTTAACCATTGTTTGCCGCCGTCCCAACCTTTTACATTTGGCGGATTGAGTAATACCATACCTTGTCCTTGAAAATACGGGACGAGTTGCCGTGCCGGCGGTACAGGCAATTGAAATTCGTACAAAGTTTCGAGTAAAAACAA
>JAYTNA010000748.1:0-1323 GCA_043748865.1 Saprospiraceae bacterium | reverse complement strand
CATTCTGTCGTTCAAATTTTATGAAACAAGACACACTGTCAGAAAAAAAGTAACGGCATCAAAATTGAATGAGTAGATATGTTAGTTGTTAAGCAATTTCAACTAACTATTAATAATTAAATAACTATCAATTATTATCATGAAAACCGAATTATCAATTCCGAAGGAATTATTAGCCAATATAGATTTTATGAACACCATTAATGGAGGTATGTCTTTTGTCACTATTAATGCTAAGCAACAAGAAGACGGCTATCGTTTAAATTTAAAAGCGCCGGGGTTTGACACCGATAAAATAAAAATAGAAACAAAAGATAATCGTTTCACCATGTCCTACCCTATTCCGGTTTTGAGTGGGGAAGCAGAAATGCCTTATTTTTTCGTCAATTTTCCGTTAGACCCGAAAGTGGATGTTCAAGAAATTTCAGCACGTCGCAAAAAAGATGATTCAATCTCTTTGATTGCGCCATTTAGAAGTTTTGGCGGTAACGAAAACGATAGAGAAATTTATATTGAGAAATTTTAGGTATCAAAATTTAGCATCTCAAGTATAAAAAACATTCCGAATTTTCTAAAACAGAAAATTCGGAATGTTTTTATACTTTAAACAATAATTATTTTGAATACTCGGTAGTGCATTTCAACGCTGCACCACAATTTTTTCCGCGCTCAATTTAATGCCGTTGCTCATTGTTGTTGCAATATAAATACCGTTTGCCCAACCTTTGGTGTCTATTTCGTATTCGCCTTCGGTGTTTTGTGAATTTAGTTTGCCGGAAAAAACCGTTGCACCGGCTGCATTCGTGATATTTATTTGCACCGGTTGCGGATTGTCGAAACGATAACGTAAATAAATCAAATCATCCGTCGGGTTCGGGGCGAAACGCATTTCGTTTTGTTGTAGGGACAGGGCTTGCCCCTGTCCAACGGATAACGGTGTTGCCGGTTGATTACCGATCTCTTTCACCGTTTCCGTTTCGTTTGTCACCGATTTTGTTATTGCATCAATTTTTGAATTTTTCGCATCTTGAGGTGCTTGCTGCAATGCTTGCGTTTTTGCCGTATCATTTTTCAATACATTCGGTTCTTTTATACCGATGTGCGACGGCAACATCGCCGACATTTTCGCACCCGTTGTATTACGCACGGCGAAAACCGGAATCGTTACGCTGTCGCCGACTGCCCCTTTGCTCAATTGTAAACTGTCGCGGTTGTCGTTGCGGTGGGTGAATATGACCGCTTTCGCACCTTGTTTTTGTGCCGAGAGTGCCATTCGTGTGGCATCTTTGCACGCACCCAAATCCAAAATAACGACTTTATCTT
>JAYTNA010000747.1:0-3374 GCA_043748865.1 Saprospiraceae bacterium | reverse complement strand
CAATAAATTCGCAAGGATTATTGCACTGTCATCTTGAATAATCAAAACGTTTTTTATTTTTGTGAAACCGCGATCAATCATTACGCCAATCGGACAATTGACTCCGCCGAAAAATTCATGCACTTTTCCGCCTGTTTCATCGTTCGAAAATAATGGGCGTGAACTGCCGACCAACATCAAATTAAAATTACCTTGGTTCGCATACCGAATAATTTCTTGATTTAAATTGTTCGTCGCTTTATAATGTGTTTGCAAAATAATACCGCGTTCTTGTGCTTCTGAAAGAATAGGCGCAAAACCTTCTTTTTCAAAAATTGCGGCTTCCGTTATGGAAATATCTGCGCTCGGAGTTAAGTGCAAAGCGTGAATGTTGCCGGCATTGTTTCTATCCGTCCAACACAATTCATCTGCTAATTGCAAAAGTCTTTCGCCTGCTTTCGGTTGTCCGAAGGAAATTAAAATTTCAGACAATGGACGATGGACAATGGACGATGGAAAAACATCCGTCTTTAATTTTTTGTCGCCCATTTTTTGTTTTCTATTGTCCATTGTCCATCGTCTATTGTCTATGAAATTAATTAAATCCAATGCCGGTCCGGTAATAAAAGTGGTAATTAAAGCCATCAAAACAAACATAGAAAAAAGAGTGGGAGAGAGTATACCCAAATCGTAACCTATATTCAGCACTACCAATTCCATTAAACCACGTGTATTCATCAATGTACCGATAGTGAACGCATTTACCCACGATTGTCCCATTAATCGCGCAGTTAAACTTGTGCCAAAAAACTTTCCGACTATCGCAACTACGACAATTAATCCGCAAACACCCCACAATGAAGTATCGTTCAATAAACCGATTTGTGTACGTAAACCCGTCAAAACAAAAAATAACGGTAGTAAAAGCACTTGCGACACATCTTCAATTTTATTGGTTAAAACGTGACGAAACTCTGCTTTTGAAGGCATTACAACGCCCGCGATAAACGCACCGAACAAAGCGTGGATACCGATGACTTCCGTCGAGTAAGATGATACCAATAAAATTATAAAAATAAATGCGACAATTGGTTTGCTTAAAGTTTCAAGCGCGAAAAAACGGTTGGCTAATCTGCCTAAAAACGGACGCACTAAAAAAATCATCAAACCTAAATAACCGGCGGAAAAAATAATTGTGAGGAACGAACCGCCGACCGAACCGGCTTTCGCAACGGCAATGACAATTGCCAAAATACACCAAGCCGTAATATCGTCAATAGCTGCACAAGAAATAACCAAAATACCGATATTGGTGCGCGTTAGTCCGCGCTCCTGAATGATTCGCGCTAAAACCGGAAACGCCGTAATACTCATCGCATTACCCAAAAATAATCCGAAAGCTAAAAAAGGAATGTCCGGGGGCGCGTAAGTTTGATATAAAAAATAAGCTAAACACACGCCTAAAAAATACGAAAAAATAATCCCGGCATGACTTATAACAAGCGCGTCTTTTGCTGTTTTTTTTATCACGTCAATATCAAGTTCCATTCCTATTACGAACATGAAAAGTATTAATCCGATTTGACTTAAAAATTGTAAATTTACGACAGATGCTATCGGAAAAATAAATCCGGAAAAATTCGGAAACATCCATCCCAATAAAGATGGACCTAATAAAATACCGGCAATAATTTCACCAATCACTGTCGGTTGTCCGATTTTTACCATCAACCAGCCTAATAAACGTGCTGCGATAATAATAATCAAGATTTGCAGCAATAAAACGGTGAGCGGATGATGTACGTTGAGAGCAAAATCTTGGAGCAGGGAACCGCTTTTGTATATCGGGTTAATTGAAGTCGGTGAACCTGTAGAAAATCTTCCGGCTTCTAAAATCTTTCCGCGTTGCAAAATTTGTGATAGGCAAACGCCAAAAACACTGACAATAAAAAAATAGGCTATTGTATTTTTTCGCATCCTTTTGTTTTATTAATTGCTTAATTGCTTGGTTAGTCGGTTAATTGGTGATTAACTAATTAACCAATAAACCGGTAACAAATATCCGGTTTTTTAAGGAATTTTTATTTTTCCTTTGATTTTTTTCGTTGAAAAGAATTTTATTTAATATTATTGAGCTTAATTTCGGTTTTTGGTTATTAGTTATTGGTTATCGGTTGTCATCGGTAAAATAATTTATAACCATTAACAACCAACCATTAACAACTAACCATTAACAACTAACAACTATAAATGTCTGCTTCTACAAAACAAGATTACACGTACCAAATCATCATTATTGGTATTCTATTTTTTACTTTCGGTTTCGTTACTTGGCTAAACGGTACACTCATTCAGTTTTTGAAACTCATTTGTGAATTAAAAACAGATACACAATCGTTTTTAGTAACGTTTGCTTTTTTTATTGCGTATTTTATTTTGGCTATTCCTTCATCATTTATTTTGAATCGCACGGGTTATAAAATGGGTATGAGTTATGCTTTAATAGTCATGGCTTTAGGTTCACTGGTTTTTATTCCGGCGGCAAATATGCGGAGTTTCTCTTTATTTTTAACCGGATTATTTATTCAAGGCATGGGTTTGGCATTGTTGCAAACGGCATCAAATCCATACATTTCAAACATTGGCTCTAATGAATCTGCTGCATCGCGTATTAGTATGATGGGAATTTGCAATAAAATTGCGGGCGCGTTGAGTCCTTTGATTCTCGGTTTTTTCATTTTAAGTAACGCGACGGATTTAGAATCTTCGATAAAAACGACGACTGATGATGCTGCGCGCAATCAAATTTTAAATGATGCTGCGAATAAAATTGTGATTCCATATATTGCGTTGGCTGTAGCACTTTTAATTTTAGCCTTATTTATTTGGCGGTCGCGTTTGCCGGAAATTCAAGAAGAAGTTGACACAACAGGTAAATCATCTGCACGGATGCCGACTTATGTTATACTTGGAGCGTTCTGTATTTTTATGTACGTCGGTGCAGAAGTTATGGCGGGCGATTTAATCGGGTTTTACGGAAAAAAATTAGGTTTCGGTCTCGCCCAGACGCGGTTTTTCACGACGCTTACTTTGCTGGCGATGTTGTTAGGTTATGTAGCAAGTATCATCACAATTCCGAAAATTTTATCGCAAGAAGCGTCTTTAAAATGGTCGGCGATACTCGGTATCTTAATCACGATTGCTATTTATTTTTCTGACGGAAAATTAGCTGTCGGACTCATTGCTTGTCTCGGCATAGCTAACGCGCCGATGTGGCCCGCGATTTTTCCGCTCGGTATTCGCAATCTCGGTAGTGCGACTAAATTAGGTTCTGCATTTTTAGTGATGGGTATAGCAGGCGGCGCTGTTATCCCGCAACTCTACGGACGATTTAT
>JAYTNA010000746.1:0-5400 GCA_043748865.1 Saprospiraceae bacterium | reverse complement strand
CTTAGTACCAAAGTACATGGGCGTGACGGATTATGTATTCAGCATTTCTTACAACGGTGGTGCGCCTACTTCTTTTACGCGACCGGATAGTTTTTATACGATTTCAAGTATTCCGGCAACGGCGACAACTGTTTCCGTTTGTGTAAATTACAAAAATGATTGCGCGTCGGGTCTGCAAAAGTGTGTCATCGTGCCGATTGCCGCACTTAGTACTGTTCTCGCACCGACAATTTATCTATGTCCAAGCGATACCCATACTTTTCCGGATGGACAATTAGCAGATAATACCACGCCACCAAATACCGATCAAAATCAAAATTTTGCATATACTGTAAAAGGCAAAGCAGGTGCTTGCGATACAAATTTCAATGTCAGTGTCATCAGTTATGCTAACCGACGCGCCAATAAATCTTATTTTCTAAAACCGGGCACGGGTATTACGATTGGCAATAATTTAGTTTTTCAGACTGCCGACTGCGCACCAAAAACCGGTACACAAAGTTTAACGCACTCAGCCCTCAACGGTTGTGACAGCACAGTGAACTATACTATTTATAATGCTAAACAAACTTACACTTTATCGGCTACTACTGTTACCATTACTTGCGGCAACTCAAAAAACGTGAGCGTTACGGCGAGTGATACTTGTAACGGCGTTGTTCATCTAAAAACTTATTCGTGGCTCTATCAGTCGGATTCTTTAACCGCTCCGACGATTGTAACGGGCAGCAACACGAACACACAATCGGTATCTCAAACAGGTATTTATTCGGTGGTGATAAGAGATTCGGTTTTTCTAAAATTACAACCGGCTTTGGGTTATGCTATCTTTAACGATACACTTAAAGTGACGGTGACCGGTTCAGGCGTTGTACCGGCACCGGCACAACCGGTGCTTATAAATGGAGTATCTTCTCAAAATCTTTGCCAAGGCAGTGCAACAAAATTTATAATTAATAAAGTTGCAAACGCTACGAAATACACCTGGTCAACACAAAATGGCGGAAAAATAACGGAAGTTATCGGAATAAATGATACAAGCGTGGTGATAACTTGGGCGAATAATGTGTCGAGCGACGTCGTTAGTGTCACACCCTCCAACAATTGTGCGAATGGAACGGCGCAAACACTCAATATTACATTTATCAATTTTGCGAATTTGAGTGCGGGACCGGATTCTCTAGTTTGTGATACTGTCGTAAAATTATACGGTACATCAAGTACTGTCGGAGCAGGCGGAAAAGGTTCTTGGTCAAATTTATTTTCCAATGCACGTTTTGCGAATTTCACCGATGCTTCAAATATAAATACACCCATCAACGTGCCTGCATCTGGTGTTTATAATTTAATTTGGACGGAACAGTATTCAGGTTGTACGCGCTCTGATACCGTTGCCATCACTTTTACTGCTCCGCCGAAAATCACTAATGCTGTGGATAGTTGTAGTCCGGACAGGTCGAAAGTATATGTGCGTTTTATTTTGGCTCAAGGCAATCCGCCTTTTACTATTAAAAATATTAATGCCGGCACCACCAACACATTCAATCAATTAGGGCAATTTCAAACAAATTCGATAGCACCGGGCAGTTATAAATTCAGCGTAACAGATAGTAAAAGTTGTATAGCTCCACTCATCAGCGGTACGCAATTGTGTAATGTCTGTAATAACAAAACGGGCAATATGAATTTAACGCCTATCAGTATTTGCGGCAGCGATACAGCACGCGCTACTTATTTAGGTGGATTTGTAAACAGTGGAAAAGATACTTTGGAGTTTGTTTTATATAAAAAAACGCCTCAATCGGGAATTATTGCGCGAAGTTACACACCGAAATTTGCATTTCAAGCCGGTATGCAATATGATTCAACTTATTATATCGCCGCCGTTTCAGGTTTAGACAGCAGCAAACACGTTACTTTTAATGATTTATGTTTTGCGCCGAGTGCCGGTGTACCTGTGGTTTTTCACAAAAAACCGACTGCTAATATCCTTACACAAGATACGCTGCTGTGTGGCGGTACTTGTGCCAAACTCACCTATCTGTTTACCGGTGCAACACCTTATACTTTGCGTATCCGTTTAACGGATAGTTTATCACGCGATTCGTTATTGGTAAGTTTGAAGAATAACTATATTGGTACGCTTTGTCCCGGTGCAAATACGACTTTGAGATTGAAATCGGTAGTAGATTCGCTTGGTTGTCAAGATACTTCTTTAACGCAAGTGATTAATTTTAAAGTTTTTCCCCCGACAAAAGCAGGGACAGCTTTGCCTGACATGACTGTTTGCGGTTCAATGGATACGACGATTGCGCTGCTTACTCGTTTACAAAATGCTTCTATCGGCGGTGTATGGAAAGAAAGTTCGGTGGTAAAATCAACAGGCAGAGCTTTTAATGCAGTTGCAGGTACATTTAATCCGAAAGGGCAGACATCCGGAACTTATAAATTTCAATACATTAAATCACCGGCTGCCGGATCAAATTGCTTTCCGGATACAGCAACCGTTAATATAAAAATTTCGCAAACACCGGTGGCAGATGCCGGCAAAAGCGATACGATTAGGTGCAATCATAGAACCATAAATATCGGCGGCAATCGCACTACTACCGGTGATAGTATTCTCATGTCTTGGAAAGGAAACGGCTTGAGTGGAAATTCTTCGGTGCAAACCGTCAACCAAGCCGGTACTTATACGATCACTGTCAGTTCCGGTGCTTGCGTTGCTGTTGATTCCGTCATCATTCCTATTGATACAACGGCTCCGCGTGCGGTAATAAAACCGTTGACTAATGCGATATTAAATTGTGTAATAGATTCTTTAATTTTAGATGGTTCAGCTTCTTCACCTCGCGGACAAATTCAATATCTTTGGACTAATAACGGCGTTCCTTTTGATTTTCAACCGATCTCAAAAGCACAGGGTGGCGGGTCTTATCAACTCAAAATCACGCGTCTTTCAAATGGTTGTACGAGTTTAGATACGATTTATATAGCAGAAAACAGAACAAAACCTACGCTGATCGTTCAAAAAACGGGTAATCTTTCGTGTCGAGATTCCATTATTAAATTAGACGCGACAGCTTCGTCTTCGGGTAGGAATTTTATTTTAAAATGGACATCTTCGCGCGGCGGTTTGTTTGCGTCAGATTCTACGACCCTATTACCGAAGGTTAAACGCGGCGGTGACTATACGCTCGTTATTACAGATACTTCCAACAAATGCGTTGATTCATTGCTCACGACCGTTAATGTGGACACACTAACGCCGTATGCCACAGCCTTCGCCTCCGATACCTTGAACTGCAGAAACACCACCGTTTCTGTAAGTGCGCGTGGTTCCTCACTCGGATCGGGTTTAACATATCAATGGATTGCGCGGCCGGGGCATATCGTTGCAGGCGATAATACTTTAAACGCCACTGTGGACGAACCCGGTACTTATATTTTTGTTGCGGCAAATAATATCTCCGGTTGCGCTGCGATAGATACCGTCACTGTATTTCAAAGTTCGCGACGACCGACGGCTTTGAGTATCATAACAAAAAAGCCATCATGTTATGGCGATTGCGATGCAGCTTTTAAAATAGATACCGTCGTCGGCGGCACAAGTCCTTATTTATATTCTTTGGACACAAAAGTGTTTACCGGTAAAAACATTTTTCCCAATTTATGCGCCGGCAGTTATCATTTATCTATTCAAGATGCAAGTGGTTGTAAAAAAGATACTACGTTTTCTATAAATCAAGATCGACAACTTTCTGCATCCTTGGGTCAAGATACAACGCTGCGTCTGGGCGACAGTATTTTATTGCACGTTTACACCAATGCAGACAGTATCATTACTACTACTTGGTCATCGTATAGTGATTCTGTTTGTGCAAAAGCTACTGTTTGTTTCGAGCAGTGGGTAAAACCCGTTGCATTAACAACCTATTCTGTTCACGTTATTGATAAAAATAATTGCGTTACCGACGGCAAAATAAATATCAACATTGACAAAAAACGTCCTGTCTATGTGCCAACTGCTTTTACGCCCAACAATGACAGCAACAACGATATCTTTTATATTTACAGCACACAAGTTGTGCAGGTCGTTAAAGAGTTTACCATTTACGATCGTTGGGGCGAAGCCATGTTTGGTCAACAAAATTTTAAAACTGATGATCCGACTTTCGGTTGGGATGGAAATTTTAAAGGTAAAGAAGCACCTTCAGGTGTTTATGTTTATTATATCACCGTTCAATATCAAGACGGTACAACTGAAGCGATTACCGGAAACGTAACTTTGATAAGATAATGATGAACGAAGTTATTCCAAAACAACCGTGTTAGCAGTTCCCTGTTTATTTACTCTATAAATAGGGAACCGTTAACGCGGTTTTCAATTTAAACACATAACCGGCAACGCCGGCAATTAATTTTTAAATAATTATGCTAATAATTATTCTACAATTCCTTGAGCATTAATTCAACATTCTTATCATGAAAACGCCGCATTACGCGCGGGAAATCATACCGTAGGATGTAATCATCGAATATAAAAGGTTTGTCATAATTTTTTATGGAAGCACGAACTGAATCAATATAATCTCGCGCATCGTGTATTCTTCTCAAAGTCTCAATGTTTAAATTCTTTGAATTTTTAGGTGATACAATATCACCATGTCCACAAATCATTATTTTTATTTTTTTTCTGTTTAAAATTGATACCGCTTTGTTCAGCGATTCTTCATACGCACTACTACTAAAATAAATATACGGAAATTCGACGCTGCACAAATAATCGCCGGCAATAAAAATATCATCGTCAACAATGGTAAAAATACCGTCCGGATTGTGTCCGGGCGCAAGAAAAAAATTGAATTTTGTGTCGCCGATAAATAATTCTTGATTATCGTGTTCGATAACGTGCGTGACCTGCGGATAGGCAATTTCATAATCTCTGACGATATAATAATCATCATCGAAAGTGCGAATTTGTTCTAAATTTTTTTCTTTATCCGAATTTTCTACAAAGGCACGTGACGCGATAACGCCCATTGCCTCCGGAAATGCACCGTAACCGATGATGTGATCGTAATCGGAATGTGTAAATAGTAAATAAATCGGTTTATTACCACATCTTTTTACGTGTTTTTTTATCGCCGCAATTTCATCCGGTAACCAATTCGGGTCAACGACGATGATACAATCATCTGTGTTAACAACCGTTGCATTGGTTTGAAATAAAGCACTTTGAAAAACGCATAGTCGCGGCGATTTGTAAAGTATTTTCATCCGTAAAATTATTTGAGTTAATCTTAAATAAGTTTTCTCTTAATTCACTTTATACATTCGATTGGCAGAACTAATATAGTCAATACGATCAAAAGTTTTGTCGAATAAATCTTTGAGTTC
>JAYTNA010000745.1:0-4534 GCA_043748865.1 Saprospiraceae bacterium | reverse complement strand
AATCTTTGCATTGATTACGGTATTGGAGAGAACGGATCGAGAGGCTTTTTTGTTAATATTGGCGAAGTTTTTTGATAATTTACAATTGACAATCATTACTGTTTAAAGAACTTAAATTTAATTAAATTTTACGCTCTTTACGTTTAATTTTAAAGTAAAGAACGCAAAGTTTTTCCCAAAGGACACAAAGAAAATTTCAAAAACCCGATTCAAATAAATCCTTTTACCGGCAATGATTGAAAATTGAAAAATGAAAATGAACAATGCTAATTGTCAATTGTCAATTATTTACTTCATTTCCATATATTTTTTTAAATTTGCACCGAGTCAAAAAAAATTATTGAAAAATCCGTAGTCTATTGTCCATAGTCTATTGTCTATCGTCCAAAACTTTAAATATGGCAGAAAAACGCGACCCCGCACTGATATTTATTTTTATAACCGTTTTAGTGGATGTCATTGGTTTTGGCATTATCATACCCGTTATTCCGAAACTTATTACCGATCTTATTCACGGCGACCTGAGTGATGCCGCAAAATATGGAGGTTGGCTGATGTTTGCTTATGCGAGTATGCAATTCCTTTTCGCGCCGATATTGGGCGGATTGAGCGATCAATACGGGCGTAGAAAGGTATTGCTTTTCTCTCTTTTCGGTTTCGGTATAGATTATATCGTCACCGGTTTTGCACCGAATATCACTTGGTTGTTCATGGCGCGCATAGTTGCCGGCATCACGGGTTCAAGTTTTACGACAGCCGGTGCGTACATTGCCGATGTGAGTCCGCCGGAAAAACGTGCACAAAATTTCGGGTTAATTGGTGCGGCGTTTGGTCTGGGCTTCATTATAGGTCCTGCACTCGGTGGTGTATTAGGGCATTACGGCGCACGTGTACCTTTTTTTGCGGCAGCCGGTCTGACGCTTTTGAATTGGTTATACGGTTTTTTTATTTTACCGGAATCACTTAAACCCGAAAACCGCCGTCCATTTGATTGGAAAAAAGCCAATCCAATCGGTTCGTTGCTCATGCTGAAAAATTATCCGATTATTTTTGGTCTCATTCCTTCTTTGATACTTCTTTATTTAGCGAATTGGGCGCAACAAAGTACGTGGACTTATTACACGATGAAAAAATTTGATTGGGATACGCGTATGGTTGGATATTCATTGGGCTTTGTCGGCCTAACGGTTGCCATTGTTCAGGGCGGCTTAACGCGGATTATTATTCCGAAAATCGGTACACGAAAATCCCTATTAGTAGGTTTAATTTGTTCCGGTTTCGGTTTCCTTGCTTTTTCATTGGCTACACAAGGTTGGATGATGTTTGCTTTTATGATTCCGTTCGCGATGGGTGGCTTGGCAGGACCGGCATTGCAAGGTATTATTTCAACGCAAATTCCGCCGAATGAACAAGGACAATTGCAAGGTGCGTTAACAAGTTTAATGAGTTTTACTTCTATTTTCGGTCCGCTTGTTATGACCGGTTTGTTTTATTATTTCACTTCCGATAAAGCACCCGTTTATTTTCCGGGCGCACCATTTTTTGCCGCGTTTATATTTATATCTATCGGACTTTTATTCTCCATCAATGCCGTAAAAAGTTTGAAAGTTGAAAAATAATTTTTAAATTAAATAAAAAAGCCTAACTTCACGACTGATTTAATTTTTTTGAAAAAGAACTAACTTCTAAATTGAATGAAACTATTCAAATCCACTGCTTTCAGAATTTTAATTCTGATTTCCGTTTTTATAAATACGCTGAACGCACAGAAAAACGTGTCCGGAAAAATTTTTGACGGGCGTACTAACGAACCTTTGATTGGTGCGTCAGTCGTTATTAAAGGAACAACAATCGGTGGTGTAACAGACCCCGAAGGCGCATTTGATTTTAATCCACAACAAAAACCGCCATTTACATTGGCAATCAGTTTTGTGGGTTATACTTCACAAGAATTAAGCATTACAAGTGATACTAAAATGCCTTTAAGTTTAAAACTTTCCGACGCGAGCGAAGTAAAAGATGCGGTCGAAGTTATAGGTCAACGCGTCAGCGAAAAGACAAAGCAAAGTCAGTTAACGGTGGAAAGCATGGACAAAATTGCCATTAAACAGCAAACAGGAATTACTTTTTATGAAGGTTTATCGAATTTAAAAGGCGTTGATGCAACGACGGCAAGTCTCGGTTTCACTGTCATCAATACACGCGGATTTAACTCGACAAGTCCGGTGCGCTCGTTGCAAATAATTGATGGTGTTGACAATCAAGCACCCGGTTTAAATTTTTCTCTGGGAAATTTTTTGGGTGCAAGTGAGTTAGATGTTTTAAAAGTAGATTTAGTCGTCGGTGCAAGTTCAGCGTATTTCGGACCAAATGCCTTTAACGGCGTTATTTCGATGAGTACGAAAAGCCCATTTTACAATAAAGGATTATCGGCACAAGTAAAAACCGGGGAACGTTCGCTTGTTGAAACAGCTTTCAGATGGGCAGATGCTTTAAAAAATAAAAACGGCAAAGATTGGTTCGGTTATAAATTTAATTTTTATCGCATTCAAGCTTATGATTGGGTGGCAGATAATTACGATCCGGTATTTAAAACAAATGTACCAAAAACAAATTCGGGCGGCTACGATGCCGTTAATCGTTACGGCGACGAATACAGTAGTTCTTTGGATTTTACGGGGTCTCAAAAATCACAACCTTGGGTTTATCCGGGTTTAGGTGAAGTGCATAGAAGAGGATACAATGAAGTGGATTTAGTGGACTACCATGTGAATAATATAAAAATAAATGCGGCTGCACATTTCAGATTAAAACCTGATATGGAAGATAAATCGCCGGAATTAATCGTCTCTTCTAATTTCGGTAACGGTAATACGGTTTATCAAGGCGATAATCGTTTTGCTTTAAAAGATATTTTATTTTTTCAACAAAGGGTTGAATTGCGCCAAAATGATAAATTTTTTGTGCGTGCTTATGCAACCAATGAAGATGCCGGTAATTCTTACGATCCTTATTTTACGGCATTGCTGATGCAAAGTCAATCGAAATCAATTGATAAATGGCAACCGGATTATCTTTTTTATTGGCAACGCCAAATTATTCCGAAAGAAAGAGAATTAGGTTATCCTAATCTTACTACAGTAACAAATCCGGACGGAACAATTTCAGCTAAGTTTGATCAAGCCGCTGCCGATAAATTTTTGATAACTTATCAAGATTCATTGGTCAAATGGAGTAATGATGCCAAAACTTATGCCGATACATTCCGAACATCCAACCCGTATTTCGTACCCGGCACACAACGTTTTAATGACCAATTTAATGCACTTACTTCAAAAAAATCAAGTAAGCGCGATTTACAAAGTGGCGGTACAGGTTTATATGATAAATCGGCATTGTATCATATTCAAGGTGAGTATCACTTTACACCGGGATTTGTAAATGATTGGACTGTGGGTGGAAATTATCGTTTATATGCGCCAAATTCTCAAGGCACCATTTTTTATGACACAGCCGGCAATAAAATCACCAATACGGAATTCGGTATTTATACGGGCATTGAAAAAAAATTCTTAGATAATAAATTGAAGGTGAATGCCACTCTGCGCATGGATAAAAATCAGAATTTTGATTATTTATTTTCGCCGGCTGCATCGTTGGTGTATCAACCCAATAACAAAGATTTTTTCCGTTTTAGTTTTTCGTCCGCTATTCGCAATCCGACTTTAAACGACCAGTATTTATACCTCAACGTAGGACCGGCGATTTTAGCGGGTAATACAACCGGACAAACAAATTTAGTGACGGTCAGTTCTTTTACCGATTTTATAAATGCTTACTTTCAAAAAGACAGGTTGAAGTATTTCAATATTGACCCGATAAGACCCGAAAAAGTAAAATCCGGAGAAATCGGTTACAGAACAACATTGTTCAACAATACTTATATTGATGCGAGCTATTATTACAGCTGGTACACAGATTTTATCGGTTATCAAATCGGAATTCGCACAGATTTCAGTGCCACCGGCTTACCAGAAAATGTTCAGGCGTATAGATATGCGGCGAATGCAAAAAGTACAGTTACTACACAAGGTTTTTCTATCGGCATCAGTCATTATTTCGCCAAATATTATCAACTCTCAGGTAATTATACTTGGAATAAATTAAATACAGCCTCTAAAGATTCAATTATTCCGGCTTATAACACGCCGGAAAATAAATTTAATGTCGGCATTTCCGGAAGAGATATGACCATCGGTAAACTTCAACATTTCGGATTTAATTTTAATTACAAATGGATTCAAGGGTTTTTGTATGAAGGTTCTCCGCAATTCACGGGACAAGTACCTACTTATGATTTATTAGACGGTCAAGTTAATTTCGGGTTTCCGAAAATTAACACAACTTTGAAAATTGGTGCGTCTAATATTTTAAATAAATTGCAGTTTCAAACTTACGGCGGACCTCGTATCGGAAGAATGGCATATATTTCTTTACTTTATGATTTCGTAAAGAAATAAATTACGATGTGTTT
>JAYTNA010000744.1:0-2340 GCA_043748865.1 Saprospiraceae bacterium | reverse complement strand
TTCAATTGTATGTGCGCGTGCTTCACCGATATTATAATTTATTTCACTGCTGTTTGCAGTGAGTGGTTCGAGTGACAGTGCATAACGGTATTCCCACTTTGGTGAAAAATATTCTAAAACTAAACTTGGTGTATAACCGCGCACATCGGCGGGATAATCCCAAGCACCGTTACTCATCAAACCCCATGACATAAATTGCGAACGCGGGTCGTGACTAAAATCGTTTTTATCGAAAAAATCGGAGACTGAAATTTTTCCGAAAGTTACTTTAAAATATTTTTCCGGCAAATATCCGCCGAGTTGATTGATGTCAGGACTCTGATAAGAACTGTCAGATTCTTTTTTTTGGTCGCTGAATGCCGGCTGCTGACTGCCGGCTGCTTTTAACGGAAAAATTTGAGAATAAAACAATCGCGCTAAACTAAAAGTCAAAGCCGGATTGCCGACGCGATATGTCTCTCCATTAGTTGATGCACCGACACCGAAAGCACCGCTCAAACCGGCACCGCTTGCACCTTCCGGATTAATAAACAACGCACCGTATTTTCCGATGCGTACACCTGCAAATAAAGTTGTCGTGAAAGAATACTGTGATTCCGTTGTGGGTTGTAAACTATTTTCGCCGGAATAGGCGGCATTGAATGACGGTTTGTGTTGCGCAATAACTGTCGCTTGATAGTGCAGCGAAAATTTTTCGACAGAGTCGCGACGCCTGGCGTCTCTACTACTAACCGATGGTTGTGCGAAATTTTTTTGCGAAAAGAAAAATAAAAGAATAAAAAAAATATTTTTTTGAAAAAATATTTTTGAATTACTTTTTTTGAAAATTTTTTTTGAAAATTTTTTTTGAGAAAATAAATTTAAGATTTGCATCGATTTTATTTTAACTGACAAGTTTTGTAGTTTCTAATTCACACAAAGATAGTAATCTAAAAAACATTTTCATTAAAATAAAAAAATAATTTAGACTTGTCTAAATTTAATTGTAATAATTAATTTTTAAACCTCACGTCAATTTTGAAAATTTTGAAAATTTTGGTCAATTCTAAAAATTTGAATCGGTTTCGACAAAACGTTTTGCAAATCGTTGATGCGCTCAATGTGTGTATCTGTCAAAAAAATTTGTCCGTAAGTATCGGACTCTAAAAGCATAAGTAAATTTTTTAAACGCACGGCATCAAATTTATCGAAAATATCATCGAGTAATAAAATTGGTGTAGGTTTCAGGTTTGAGATTTGAGGTTCGAGTTGTTCATTGTTTATGCCTGATTTCAGCATTTCAAATTGCGCAAGTTTGAGAGCCGTGATAAAAGATTTCAGTTGCCCTTGCGAACCGAAACGTTTGAGCGGTTTATCATTCAAAATAAAAATCAAATCGTCGCGGTGAATTCCTTGTGTTGTGCGGTGCAAAATTATATCTTTTGAGCGCGTCTCTAACCAAGTGTTTTTTAAATTATTATTATTAATACATGATTCGTATTTAATAAAAATTTTTTCATCGTCGCCGGCAATATGGTTATAAAATCTATTAAAAACCGGTGTAAAATTTGATATGAGTTGTTTACGTTTTTCAAAAATATAGTTGGCGCAAGGCAACATTTGTTCAGAATAAATATCCAATAACAGGAATAAATCATTATCATGTACAGACAGATCGCGAGTTGTCCCTAAACGATAATGATTTATTCGCGGTTCATCCGCCAATTTTTTCAACGTTGCGTTACGTTGCTCTAATAATTTATTGTAGGTGATTAAGTTTCGCAAATAAACCCTATCCAATTGCGAAAGTGTATTATCCAAAAATCTGCGACGTGCTTCACTGCCGTCTTTAATGAGTTCCGTATCATCAGGTGCCAACATCACAATCGGCAACAAACCGATATGTTCTGTCAACGTTGAATAAAGAACGCCATTATTTTCAAAAATTTTTTTCTTGCGCGGTTGTACTTTGGCAACAATTTTTAGAGTAGGATTTGCAGAGGACAACGGACGACGGACAACGGACGACGGAGAAATCGAAAGCTGATATCCGTCGTCTGTCGTCCGTTGTCCGTCGTCCGAAAATTCACCTTCTATTCTTAAAAAATCTTTTCCTTTCAATATCACATCTGATTCCGATGCAAGAAAATAACTTTTTGTCATGCACAAATAATAAATCGCGTCTAACAAATTTGTTTTCCCGATGCCGTTTGCGCCCACAAAAGCCGTGACAGGCGCAGTAAAATTCAGCGCAAGCGATTCGTAATTTTTAAAATTTGTGAGTTTGAGCGTTTTTAAAAACATCTAACCGATTTTGTACTTTGCATTCTTATTTTTTATTTTCTATTTTGTAGGGACAGG
>JAYTNA010000743.1:0-3896 GCA_043748865.1 Saprospiraceae bacterium | reverse complement strand
AAAAACCTGTGCCGGATATGGTGAACATGGCTTACGGAAAAGACAATATGGTTTTCGGAAAACAATACATCATTCCGAAACCCGTTGACCCGCGTTTACTCACAACCGTTGCGCCCGCAGTAGCAAGAGCGGCAATGGAATCGGGTGTTGCAAAGTTTCCGATACAAGATTGGGAGGCTTACGAAACGCAACTTTCTAAACGTCTCGGACAAGATAATACTTTGACAAAAGTTATTTTAACGAAAGCCAAACAAAATCCAAAGCGCGTTGTATTAGCCGATGCAGAAAATTTAACCGTCTTAAAAGCGGCGCAACAAGTGAGAGATGAAAACATTGCGATTCCTATTTTGTTAGGTAAGGTCAAGAAAATTAAAAAATTAATCGAAGAAAATCAATTGGATTTGGCACATGTTGAAATTATTGACCCGATGTCGCCGCAAACAGATGAAGATAAAGCGCGTTTGGTGCATTACGGTGATTTGTTGTTCGAAAAACGCCAAAGAAAAGGCTTTAATAAAATTGAAGCCCACGATATGATTCGTCGTCGTAATTATTTCGGCAGCATGATGGTTGAAACCGGCGAAGCAGATGCCATGATTGGCGGTTTGACGCGCAATTATCCGGACACGATTCGTCCGGCTTTGCACGTAATCGGCAGACAAAGCGGTATAAAAAAAGTATCCGGCATGTATATTTTGATGAGTCGTTTCGGCCCGCTCTTTTTGGCAGATACAACCGTTAATTTTAATCCGACCGCCGAAGAAATTGTAGAAATTGCAGAACTGTCGGCAAAAGAAGTGGAGAAATTTAATATTAAACCGCGCATTGCTTTACTCACGTATTCTAATTTCGGCAGTGCCGATGGCGATGATGCGATTAAAATGCGTAAAGCAGTTGAAATATTGAAAGCGCGACATCCGGATTTAATCGTTGATGGGGAAATGCAAGCGCACTTACCTTTCGATACCGAATTATTAAAAGAAAATTATCCTTTCAGCGATTTGGTCAATGGCGGAGCGAACGTTTTAATTTTTCCGAATTTATCTGCCTCTAACATTGCGTATAATTTAGTAAAAAGTATTGCCTATATAGAAAAAATAGGACCCATTTTAATGGGCTTGAAAAAACCCGTACACTTATTGCAACTCGGCAGCACCACGAGAGAAATCGTGGATATGATTGCGATTTCGGTGGTGGGTGCGCAGATGCAATAGTGTTTGAAAAACTAAAATTAATTTTATGAAAATAATATATCTATTCGTTATCAGTTGAGAAGATAGTAAAGAACCGTTGCCGATATAAAATTCCTAAAGCCCATATGCCACGTAACTGTTTCCTTTTTTCGTTCCTAATTTCGTGCCGCCACACGCCATTACGATATACTGCTTTCCGTTCACCATATAAGTTGAAGGCGTTGCGAAGGCGGCTGCCGGCAGTGTTGTTTCAAATAATAATTTACCGTTGGTTTTATCATAAGCGCGAAATTTTCCGTCTTTGGTGGCAGCGATAAAAAGTAAACCACTTGCAGTGACAACGGGTCCGCCGTAATTTTCGCAACCGGTATTCGGAAAGCCTTTTACTTTTAACTCCTCTACTTCCCCGAAAGGGATACGCCATAAGTATTCTCCGGTATTCAAATTTATGGCATTGAGCGAACCCCACGGCGGTGTTATTGCGGGTAATCCTTTGCTGTCCAAAAATTTATTGTAGCCGGTGCTTTTATATGGTACGTTTGCTTTTTCTGAAAGTGTTAATTTAATTGATGCCCCGATTTCTTTTTTTTCATCGCCGAAAAGAAAGGATACTAACGCATTTTTTTCATCAGCCGATAACGTCGGAAAGCCCGGCATCATACCTTTTCCTGTCGTTGTTATTTGGCTCACATAATTTCTGTCGCGCCTGTTTCCGATTTCTACTAAAGAAGGGAAACCGCTTTTTACATTGCCTTTTTTTTCCGGACCATGACAAGCGGCGCATTTAAGCGTATAAATTTTTTCTCCCGCCGTAAGTTTTGAAAGTGCATCCGCTTTAGGAGTCTCTTTCATTGTCAAAATCCATGGCATTTCGTTGTTGTTGACGTATAAAATACCGGCATCCGGATCGGCAGCAGCACCGCCCCATTCTGCACCAC
The DNA here is from genome assembly GCA_043748865.1 of Saprospiraceae bacterium. GTDB lineage: Bacteria > Bacteroidota > Bacteroidia > Chitinophagales > Saprospiraceae > JAAFJT01. The sequence continues at coordinate 1,765 of JAYTNA010000743.1, read as the reverse complement.
CGTCAAATCCCGGAAAAATAATAGTGCCTTCTTTGCTCGGCGGTGCATACAATTCTTTACGAAAAGTTTTAAAACGCGCAAGCAATTCATCTTTATTTTCTGCATACGGACTAATATCATTTTCAGTTAAATCGGCAGATTGACGACCGAAAGGTTTCGGTAAAGTCGGCATTGGTTGTGTCGCCCACGATTTTTCACCGGCTAATTGCGATTGCGGCACTTGTACTTCATTAATTGGATAAATCGGAACACCGGTTACGCGATCAAAAACAAAAACAAAACCTTGCTTAGTTACTTGCGCAACGGCATCAATTATTTTGCCGTCTTTGTGCAAGGTAATTAAGTTAGGTGGCGCCGGCAAATCTCTATCCCACATATCGTGATGGGTGGTTTGAAAATGCCATATTCTTTTTCCGGTACGTGCATCTAAAGCCAATAAACAATCGGCGAAAAGATTTTGTCCGCCTCTGTTGCCGCCCCAAAAATCGTAAGCTGCCGAACCTGTTGGTACATAAATGATTCCGCGTTTTCTGTCAATCGCCATACCTGCCCAACAATTTGCCGCGCCGGTGTAAGTATTTTTATAAGCATCTTTCGGAAAAGTTTTGTAACCAAATTCACCGGGGTACGGAATTGTGTGAAAAGTCCATTCAATTTTTCCGGTGCGCACATTGTAGGCGCGAATATCGCCGGGTGCAGCATCTGATTCTTCCGACAAACGCAAAGGCATAATTAAAAAATCGCCGAATAAAGTACCGGGTGTATTGGAGATAATAAATTTATTCTGAGAAATTTCCGGCAGACCTGTGTGCATATCTACTTTACAGCCGGTGCCGAAACTTGCAATCGGTTTTCCGGTACGCGCATCTAAAGCATATAAATTCGGACCAACTGTATATAAAACACGTTTATCATCACCGGCTGCCCAATAAGTCACACCGCGACTTGTACTTGCCCAATGTTTAAGTGCATCGCCGAATTTCCAAATTTCTTTTCCGGTTGCGGCATCTAATGCAAATGCTTGAACAGAAGGTGTTACACCGTACAAAACACCATTGACAATAATCGGATTGACTTGCATTTGTCCGGAATCGGGCGTGTTGTACGTCCACAAAATTTTTAATTGTGCGACATTCTCTTTATTAATTTGCGCGAGCGGCGAATAGTGATTGCGATCCGGTCCGCCGAGATACTCTTGCCATTCTTCTTCGGAATTTATTTTATTATAGTGGGTGAATTGTGCGGAAATAAAAAGGATTGCTGCGACTAAAATTATTATTGTCGGTGTAAATTTTGTCATTTTATTTAGTTTTATTTTATCTTCTTTGAGATTTAATTTTCAATTCGGCTGTACTGTCATTGATTAAAGTTTCCATGCGGGCATTGCGCGTGACTTCTTGTTTCTCACTCATCACCCAATGCAAAGCTATTTTTTTATAACCGGCTGCTTGCTTTTCAAACCAATCCCATGCGTTTGTTTCTGTTTTAAATTTTTCTTCATAGTGTGGCGATAGTACGGTGAGTTCGTTTTCGAAGGCATAAACTGCGGAGCGGTGTGCTTCTTTTTTTTCATAAGCTGCAATGCCGGCTGTTTGCATCAAACCTTTACCGGTTAATGCTTCCACCTTTTTTATATTCACTGCCGACCAAATACTTTTTGGTTTGCGTGGTGTGAAACGAATGGTGTAAGCCTCCGCATTGTGAGAACGACGAATACCATCAATCCAACCAAAACATATCGCTTGATCAACAGATTCTGACCAAG
>JAYTNA010000742.1:0-4016 GCA_043748865.1 Saprospiraceae bacterium | reverse complement strand
GAAAATGAAAATATCCGATTCGTTTCTACGCATTTTGATCCGTCGTTTCCGCACGAAAATGCACCGACACGCAAACCACGACCGGGTCTGTTGACTCAATACATAGATAATTCTAAATACGATTTGAAAAATTCTTTCGTCATCGGTGATAGATTGACGGATATTGAATTGGCAAAAAACTTAGGTTGTAAAGGTATTTTGTTGCATCCCGATGCCGATAAATTAATTTCAACAAGCCCATTAAAAGATTTTTGTGTTTTGGAAACTCCCGCATGGAAGAATATTTACGAATTTTTAAGTTTGCCGGTGCGCGTTGCGGAAGTAAAACGCACGACAAAAGAAACTGATATTTTTATTCGTTTAACCGCCGACGGTTCCGGCAAAGCAGATATTAAAACCGGTTTAAATTTTTTTGATCACATGCTCGAACAAATTGCACGACATTCCGGCTGCGATTTAATGATTCACACAGAAGGCGATTTGCATATTGATGAACATCACACGATTGAAGATACGGCACTTGCTTTGGGCGAAGCATTTAAAAAAGTTTTAGGCAATAAACGCGGCATCGAACGCTACGGATTTTATTTGCCGATGGACGACGCACTCGCAAGTGTCGGCATTGATTTCGGCGGAAGACCTTGGATAGTTTGGGATGTGACTTTTCACAGAGAAAAAATTGGTGATGTACCGACAGAAATGTTTTATCACTTCTTTAAATCGTTCAGCGATACGGCGCAATGTAATTTAAACATCAAAGCCGACGGTACTAACGAACACCACAAAATAGAATCCGTCTTCAAAGCATTTGCACGTGCTATAAAAATGGCGGTAAAACGCGATATAAATAATATGGACGTACTACCATCAACGAAGGGAATGCTGTAATTAATGATGAATGATAAATGATGAATGATGAATTTTATAAAAAATTTTCATAAAATTCATAATTCATCATTTATCATTATTTCAACCGCTCACTCTTTGAATTGTCCAAAAAATAGCAATTAAGCCGATTAAAACAGATAAAGGTTGAACGATACGCGTCCGATACCAAGTTTTATCCGAAAACCATAAACCGAAAGCTAACCAGCATAAAAGTATGACAGATATTTGTCCTAATTCAACGCCGACATTGAAAGAAAGCAGGGACGAATAAAATTTATCGCGCGGCAAACCTAATTCGTTAAGTGCGGAAGCAAACCCGAGACCATGCACCAAACCAAAACCAAAAACGACAAGCAAACGCCAAGGTTTTAATTGTTGTGTGATGAGATTTTCAATCGCAATAAATGCAATTGAAAGGGCTATGATTGGTTCGACAATTGCAGGCGGCGCAACAATTAATCCTTTCATACTCAAAATAAGCGTGAGCGTATGAGCAACAGTAAAGGCTGTCGCTTGCCATAAAACATTTTTCAATTTCGGACTCAATAAATACAACCCGATGACGAAAAGTATATGGTCAAACCCATCCGGTAAAATATGTTTGTAGCCAAGCGACAAGTAGTAACTAAACACATCGCCAATCGGTTTACCTTCTAAAGCATAATTGATAGTGTGAGCATTCGTCGCAGTGATGACGATCAATAAAAATATTGAGAAAGTAAATTTCAGTTTCATCTGTGTTGGTTTAGTAAAACTATTTAACCTTGTAAATTTTGTGTAAGTCTTTGTGAACTTTGTATTTAAATTTTTACTGTAAAGTGGACAAAGACTTAAACAAAGTTCTCAAAGGTTTCAAAAAAAATCAAACTGAATTACGGCTTTAAAATTATTTAGAAGTCATTATAACCCTACTGCGTTCTAATAAAAGGGGATTTTTAGAACCGGTGCGTTGTGCTTTTTGGATATAAGTTTTTGCATTTGCTATATCACCGCGTTTAAAATAAACCCACGCTAAACATTCATTCACATCAATATTTTCAGGACGGCGATTCCATTCGCGTGTGGCATGAATGAGTGCATTGTCCGTATCATTTATTTCCAAATAAGCATAGGCTAATTCTTTATCAGCGTAATGCCCTTTATCCGGTGTCACTTTATCGTCGGTAGCATGAATTTTCATGGCTGCAATTAATTTATCACTTGCGTTTTTTAAATTATCAGCCATCAATTTACTTTTAGCAGGGTCGGATTGTTGATAATAATCAGCTGCTTGCCGATAAGTTTTTACCAATTCTTCATCCGATAAAAAATCTTGTGAGGTTGTTTTCGCTTCGTTCAATAAATTAATAGCGTCATCGAATTTTTTATCGTGCATTTTTATTCGAGCTTCACCGATAAGTGCATAAGTGTAATTAGGTCGAGCAGCTAAAGAAAGTTGATAAAGTGTATCAGCTTTCAAGAAATCATTTGTTTTTTCGTAAAGTTGAGCAAGTTGTGTGCGACACCATTCCGTCTGTTCCATGCCCGGAATTCCACTTTTTATCGCCATTTCCATAGCCTGTTTCGCTCCGGTATAGTCGCCAAGAATTTCTCTAAGATAAGAAATGCGCGAATAAGAACGTAAATCCGGACGCATCGCGTTCATTTTATCTGCCGCAGCGACTGCTTCATTGTAGTTACCGGTTTCAACTTCCGCATCGCAGAGTAATCCGTAACCATAAGCGGCAGTCGGAAAATTAATTGTCAAATCTTTCGCGGCTTTCAAAGCATCTGCAAAATGATGTTGGGATAAAAGAATTGTTGTTTTCAAACATAGTGCTTCATAATTCACCGGCTCTTTTTCTAAAACTTGATCGGCAAGTTTTAAAGCAGCTTCATCGTAATAAGCATGATCACCGGTGACGCGACTTTCTTGTACATACGCCATGCCAAGTGCTAATTTCGATTTTAAATCGTTCGGATTTCTACGAATTTTATCGAGCAGCGTTTCAACAGCTGCTTTTGTATTAAGCCATTCACTTGTGGTGGTGATATTTTGTTTGCGTTCTTTGAGAACAGGAATCGCCGCTTTCTTTGTTTCGTAACGATTGTAAACGATACCTAATACAGAAAACAACGACACGACGAGAGTCGGATAGAGATATTTATTCATCATTTTGCTTTTGTTTTTAAATGTGTAAAAAAAATTTCTAAGTGAGATATGATTATATACGAGACGTTGCGATGTTTGGTTTTTTAAACTTTATATTTCCGAATTTTCTTTTTCATTACGAAAGTTGACAATAATTTATAAGTCATCATTTTTTTCATGGATCCAATATTGAATAAAATCGTCTGCAACATTTTCAGTTTTTATCAATCCGGCATTTTTTAATTCCGGTGCTTTTATGCCATCGAATAAATTCTTTTTGGCTGTCACAATTCGCGCTTCATCCCACAGACCGGCATCAATAAAACTTTTTAAAAGCGTAGTACCGCCTTCAATTAGTAAACTACCAATATTTTTTTCGTGAAGGATAGCTAAAAGATTTTTTAATCCGAGTAAAGTACCGTAACTTTCTAAATAGAAATAAGGTGGTAAGGCATTTTTTATAGCCGTAAAAATAATTGTTTCTTGTTTTGCATTGAAAATGTTTAAGTCGTGCGGTAATTTTTTTTCTTTATCGAAAGTAATACGCACCGGCGGTTTTCCGAAATAAAAACGATTATCCAACATCGGATTATCCGTTAAAGCAGTTTGATGACCGACCATTATTGCATCGTTTTCGCAGCGCCATTTATGTACGAGTCGTTTTGTGGTTTCGTTTGAAATAATAGTTCTTTTTTCATGCTGTCCTATAAATCCGTCAAGCGTTTGTGCCCATTTTAAAATAATATACGGGCGATGTTTTTCAATGCGCGTAAAAAATGGATTTAAAGTTATTCTTTTTAGTATCAGAAGTTCAGCTGTCCAATCATTTTCTTGCATAACATCAACCGCAATACCGGCTGCTTTTAATTTTTCAATACTTTTACCGCCTACTTTCGGATTGGAATCTGTAACAGCAATAACTACCCGTTGAATTTTTTCTTTCAAAATTAAATCAACACAAGGCGGCGTTTTACCGTAATGAAAACAGGGTTCTAGG
>JAYTNA010000741.1:0-3609 GCA_043748865.1 Saprospiraceae bacterium | reverse complement strand
AAATAACGTTATCGCATCGGCACCAAAAGTAGCTGCAAACGATAAAGCCGTCGTTTCTGATGTATATGTAGGAGAAGCACGTTGCCTTAGAGGCTTTCAATATTTTAATTTATTGCGCTTTTGGGGTGGTAGCGAAACCGGTTACAATAAAACCGGCGGACTTGGTGTTCCTTTGGTTTTAAAACCTACTTTGGCTTTAGCAGATACAGCTTCAACTCCGCGTTCTTCAGAAGCAGATGTTTGGAAAGCTATTGTTGATGATTTAACTTTTGCTGCAAAAAATTTGCCGGCAAAAAATGGTACTGGTAAAGTTAATTCATGGGTAGCAAATGCACTTTTGGCGCGTGCTTATTTGTATATGGGAGATTGGGCAAATGCAGAAGCAACAGCAGATAATGTCATTAAAAATGGCGGATATTCTTTATTGGCATCTGCCAGTTATCCAAATATTTTTGCGACAAAAAATACAGCTGAATCCATTTGGGAATTACAATTCGATTCTCAAACTGCAGGTTCAGCGGCATTTTTTTATTTCACTACCGGACTGGGCGGCAGAAATGAAATATCTTCATCAGCTTCTTTAAACGCTGCACATGAAACAGGTGATGTACGCAAACCGGTTAATTATACGGTAGCAACTGCATCTATTCCGGCGGCAAAAACTTTGAAATATACGCACGTTGACGGAACAGATAATGTTATACAAATACGTTTAGCGGAGTTGTATCTTATCAGAGCGGAAGCGCGCGCTAATCAAAGTAAATTTGTTGATGCACTCGTTGATGTCAATATTATCCGTGCACGCGCCGGTTTAACGCCGTCAATTGCAGCCACTCAAGCCGATTTACTTTTAGCTATTGAAAAAGAACGTCGTATAGAGTTGGCGCACGAAGGTCATCGTTGGTTCGATTTGCGCCGTTACAATAAAACTTCTACGCTTGGTGTGACACAAGGTTTCAGAAACTTGTGGCCTATTCCGGATAGAGAAGTAACTACAAGCGGTGGCATTATTGCACAGAATCCGGGATACTAAATAATGAACAATGAACAATGAATAATTTTTTTCTTGTTGGGGTTTGTTTTTTTAGGGACTTTTAGGTTTTTGTTTGAAGATAAAAAACCGCGAAGCGGTTGAATAAGAATAACCTCGTGCGAAACGCTGGGCTATTCATATTCAATCGCTTCGCGGTTAATTGGTTATGGGTATTTTCTTTTTTATGTTTCCATTTTTTTTAATTTTTTAAAATGATAAATTTTAAAATTGGAATTATTTTATTTACGATTTTTACACTCAACATAAAACTTTTATCTCAACGTCATGAAAGACCTCAGATGACTTTGAGCGAGTTAAATAGTATTTTAGAAAAATATGGCGAAAAACCAGAGACTAATGTAAATACGGGACAACTTTATTATAGTAAAAACGAAATAGAAAAATCGTATAGCGATATGAAAACAGCAAAAAGAAATGTACGCATAACAAAAAATATTCTTACCGTATTCAAACTTATTGGGCTTTTAATGTGTACGATTGCTTTTATAAAAAATGAGAAATCAGAAATTGTAGATTTAAAGGAAAGACGTAAATGGCTTTTGTTTTGGTTAACTAATTTTATTTGGTTGTTTATTTAATTTTAAAAAAATTATGAAGTAAGATTAGAATAAAAAAATCACGCGCAGAATTAATTTTCCGAGCGTGATTTTTTTATTTTAATCGAAGAATTGATGAATTTGCATTAGGCTGAAAGCCCGTATTCTATAAGTGGAGGACAAAGACAATATAAAATCCAAAATCCAAAATCCAAAATCCAAAATCCTATTGTCCATAATACGCATTTTTCCCATGCTTACGTTCATAATGCTTATTGATAAGCGCATTTTTCAAACGTTCTACATTCGGATTGATTGTAAAAGTTAAGTACGCCATACGTGCTATTTCCTCTAAAATTGCCGCATTATAAACGGCTTTTTCTCCTGTTGCCCCCCAAGTAAACGGCGCGTGATTACCTAAAAGCATCATTTCAACTTCACGATAATCATAACCCCTGCTCTCAAATTCATTTATAATTTGAAAACCCGTTTGATGTTCATAATCTCCTTTTATCATTTCTTCCGACATCGGTGGTGCGCAAGGTATATCAACCGTCAGATGATCTGCGTGTGTTGTACCGAGTATCGGAATATCGCGTTGAGCTTGCGCCCAAGCAGTAGCATAAGTTGAATGTGTGTGTACGATAGCACCTATTTGCGTCCACTGTTTATATAAAACTGCGTGCGTTTTCGTGTCCGATGACGGTCGTTTTTTACCGTCAACCACATTTCCTTCAAAGTCAACGATAACAATATCGGCAGCTTTAAGCGTTAAATAAGGTACACCGCTCGGTTTAATTGCAAAAACGGCATTTGCTCTGTCCACCACACTGACATTCCCGAAAGTAAAAAGCACTAAGCCCAACGCCGGCAACTGCATATTCGCTTCGAATGTTTCTTCTCTCAATAATTTAAATTTATCCATGTACTTCGATGAATTGTCCGAGCGATAAATATTTCAAATAAAGTTTTTCGTATATCAAGACCTTTTCTTTATTAGGATAAAAAACAGTATCAAACCCGGAAGACATAGCCGTTTGTGCCACTTGTAATGTCGGATAAAAACCGGCGGCGGTAGCTGCATACATCGCTGCACCTAAAGCACAAGCTTGTTCCGACTTTACTATTTGTATGGGCATATTTAAAACATCGGCGAGCATTTGCATTACGTAAGGAGACTTTTTAGAAACCCCTCCTATACCTATCACCTGCTTTATTGGTACACCTTCTTCAATAAAACGTTCTACAATAGCTTTAGCACCAAAAGCCGTTGCTTCAACAAGAACTTTAAATATTTTAGGCGCGTCAGTACTGAGATTCAAACCCATAATTCCGGCTTTTAAAGTATGATTGGCATCAGGAGTACGTCTACCGTTGAACCAATCTAATGCAACCAGGTCATCTGCTGTTACTTTTAATTGCGCAGCTTTTTCGGATAAAGCGGGAATTATTTGAGCTATATATTTTTCTGCTTGTTTTTCCGGTAAAAATTCTTTTAAAGGAAATGATAAAAGATTTTGAAACCAAGCATACACATCTCCGAAGGCAGATTGTCCGGCTTCTAAACCCAACATATTTGGTATCACAGAACCACCTACTTGCCCGCAAATACCTTTTATCAATAAATGTCCGACTTCTTCATTAGGTGCAATGAGTATATCACAGGTAGATGTACCCATCACGCGCACTAACGAATAGGGTTCTATACACGCGCCCACACCACCTGCGTGCGCATCGAAAGTGCCAACACCAATCACAGTTTGTTCAGGAATGCCTAATTTTTTAGCCCACTCTTTTGAAATTTTGCCCATTGCTTGATCAGAAGTATAGGTATTCTTGTATAGCCTTTCGCGTAACCCTTTTAACAAAGGATCTAATTTGACTAAAAAATCTTCGCTCGGTAAACCGTCGAATGATTCATGCCACATAGCCTTATGTCCGGCTGCACACCGCGAGCGTTTTATTATGAGCGGGTTAGTATCGCCGGTAAGAACGGCTGAAATCCAATCGCAATGTTCC
>JAYTNA010000740.1:0-2416 GCA_043748865.1 Saprospiraceae bacterium | reverse complement strand
TTCTGCACCTCCGGTCTTTATCTAACCCTTCCCTTTTTAATCATGCAAAATTATATTTTGTTTTTAATTTTTTTGTAAAGGTATACTGCACCTTAAAACATTTATCGCGTATTTTTCTACCAAGAGAACGGTGCGCTGCACCTTTGTAACGATAAATATTTAACGGCTCGACTCTATTGCTGTTTTTATATCTCAAATATTCAACCTGAACAATTAAACCCCTATGCCCTAAAAAACCTCAATAATAATACTTCCGACAATAAAAATAATAAACTTAGAGCAATGCACCAACGCCACAATACAATGCCTTGATTATTTTCGCCGACTAAATGCGTGAAGTTTGCTTCAGAGTAAGCGTCTAAGATTTTTACGTTTTTTCGTGTGTAGGTTTGTAAACTTTTTTTATCTAGGTATTCTAAAACAGATTCGCGTCTGTCGTAATTGAAACCGATTTTATAGAGTACGGAATCGGGTTTCGTAAAAACGTCATAAACACCGGCAGTATGAATTGCGCCACGCACACCGAGTATAGCACGACCGGCGAGTAAACGTTGTTCGGGAATAAATTCGTCGTTGCCCAATTTCATTTTATAGTTCGTGCCGCTCAATAAATTTTTTGTGTCCACTTCTATAAAATCATCTTTACCAATCGTCAAACTATTTTGTTTGTCTTTCGATGAAGAAATTGCCATTTTATAAAGCATCGGTACAAAAACTTCTCCGGTGCGCACTAAATTGGAATATTTATCATTCAGAGGTGCGGCACACATATATACATTGCCTTTGCCGATTTTGTTTTTCGTCAAAAAACTACTGCCATCCCGATAAATCATTAAGTTTTCTCCGGAGCGATTCATTAGTTTAAAGTTACCGGTGGTTGAAGGCAATTTTAAATTGGCAGATTTATTCAAAAAAACATCGTTAAAAATAAATTCATCGGCATTGAAAGACACGACTTCTCGCAGTGCAGTTTCAAAACTTCCGAAGCCATTTATTTTTGCAGCATTTGTGAAATTATTATAACTCTCAGCATCGATTCCTATTTCCGGAAAAACAATTACGTTGCCGCCGTTTTGAATATATTGTACTAATTCGCCACTTAAACCGCTCGACACATTGTGCAAGCCATTTAATACAATCATTTGATACTTCGGGAAATCGGAATACTGCAAACTATTACTCGTTTGATTGGTCATTTTAAAAATTTTGGAAGCACCTAATCCTGTTTCTAAAAAGCGATTCGAACTGCCGTCACTTACCAACAAAACTTGAATAACAGACGGCACATTGAACGTAAAAAAATAATGATCATCAAATTGAATCGGATAATCTGTTATGGTTAATTCCGCTCCGTGCCAACCGGTGCGCATGATAGATACTTTTAAGGTATCATCAATGGTCGCGTGCGCTTTCAAATTTAAAAGTCCGATAGGTTTTTCTTGCGCATCTAAATTAAAACTCAATTTTACATTTTCTACATTGTCATTAGAGTGATTCGTCACGCGCACAATCAAAGGTGCCGTTTGTCCGAGCGTTTGCACGGGCTTTTCAAACCAAGCGGAATCAATTGAAATATTTTTTTGCTCAACAGCTTCTAAAGGTACAAGATTTACTTCCGTTAAAGAGTCTTTGAAATTCAGTAAGTCCGATATATTTTTTTGAAAATCGGAAATACAATATATGGTTGATGGTTGATGGTTGACGACTGATGGTTTTTGATTTGTGTTTAATACTGAAAGCTGTTTATTTAAAACCGTTGCAATTGGCTGCACGTTGGGCGACGATTTTACTTCATCAATAAAAGTAAGGGCTTCTTCTTTGTTCACCAAACGTTGGTGTCTGCCTTCAAAATCGTTGGTGAGAATTTGAAATTTATCGTCGGCATGGTAAGCGGCTACAATTTCACGCGCTTTAATTTTTGCTTTTTCCAACAAACTTACATCACGCGACAAAGCATTCATGCTGAAAGAATTATCAATATACACCGATATGTTTTTTGCACCTTTTTGCGCGTTCGTGTTTTTAGAAATAAATGGTTGAACAAAAGCCAAAACTAAAAACAAAACAGCTAAACAACGTGCAAGAAGCACCAACAAATCGCGCAATTTACGTCTGTTCGCAGATTCGTTTTTTACCTCGCGTAAAAATCGAACGTTGGTAAAATAAATGGTTTGAAATCTGCGAAAATGAAATAAATGAATAATTATGGGTATCACTAAAGCTGTTAGGGCAAAAAGAAAAGTCGGGAAGAGAAACTGCATGACGAGAATTAAGAATTGAAAATTGAATCATGATTCTCAAGATTCAAAGAAGTAATTAGGTTGATTAAAATAAACGCTAGTTTTTTTAAGAGAAATTGATGTTTTTTTTAGTTCCATACTTATCGATAATATTTATAACTGCTTTAGAAAGCGTG
>JAYTNA010000739.1:0-1136 GCA_043748865.1 Saprospiraceae bacterium | reverse complement strand
GTTAGTCTTTTAGTCGGTTAGTCTTTTAGTCGGTTAGTCTATTTGTGTTTTTCACTAACCGACTAAAGACTAACCGACTAAACTCGACTAACCGACTAACCGACTAAAAGACTAACCGACTAAACTGTACATGAAACCAACAATACTCATCACCGGTGCTTACGGACAATTAGGCAATGAATTTAGGTTCTTATCTTTTACGAACGCACAATTTCAATTTATTTTTTCCGATGTGGATACGTTGGATATTACAAAATTGAAGGCAGTCAGAAGTTTTTTCGTTAAAAACCCAATCAATTATGTCGTGAATTGTGCGGCTTACACTGCCGTTGACAAAGCTGAAACGGAAATAAAATTAGCAACACGCATCAACGTTGCCGGTGCGCGTAATTTGGCGAAAGTGTGTAATGAAACAAACGCAGTGCTGATTCAAATTTCTACGGATTATGTGTATCACAACCAACAAAATACGCCGTTTGTTGAAACAGATGTAGTGAGTCCGAAAAGTATTTATGCGAAAACAAAACTCGCCGGCGATAAAGCGGTTTTGAAACACAACGCTACTTCGATGGTGTTGCGCACTTCTTGGTTGTACGGTACATTCGGACACAATTTTGCAAAAACAATGCTGCGTCTCGGCAAAGAAAAAACGGATTTGAATGTCGTGTTTGATCAAATTGGTACGCCGACTTATGCACGGGATTTAGCCAAAGCGATTTTGCAAATCATTCATAAAATAGAAAGCAACGAAGTTTCACGCGCCGATGCACATGGTATTTGGCATTACTCGAATGAAGGCGTAACAAGTTGGTTCGATTTCGCGCAAGCTATTTTTGATGTTTCCGAATTACCTTGTCGTGTTCACCCGATTGTTTCGGCGCAATATCCGACACCTGCAGCACGTCCGCCGTTTAGTGTTTTGAATAAAGATAAAATTAAAAAAGTTTTCGGTATCCATATCCCTCATTGGCAAAATAGTTTGCGAGAATGCCTTCAAGAATTAAGAATTAAAAATTAAGAATTAAATTTCTAACAATTTTAATTAACCATTAACCATTAACCATTAATCTTGTCATTGCTTTGTAATTTAGAGTTAAGAAAAAAGATCTGTATTTAATTGAAGTACTACATTTGTA
>JAYTNA010000738.1:0-5379 GCA_043748865.1 Saprospiraceae bacterium | reverse complement strand
CTGGTTGCTATTGATATATAAGGTGAATTGGCCGCCTTATTGAAAAATTGCGTCGCGAAGGTAAATCTCTGCCCATCGATTGACCAATTACCAGTCCACCAATCACCAATAAACTAATCACCAATAAACCAATCACCGAATAACAATTTTCAATCCCGCATCCAAAGCCAAAGAGTTGAGGTGATCATTTAAAGAACCTATACCTTGCTCGCTGATGTGTTGATGATAGGATGATTGTAAAAACATTGCCCACCGATTATTAATTTTATAATTTACGCCTAAACCTAAATCGGCAGTGAGAAAATTTTTATTGTTTGTATTATCATACGTTGCTACTCTATCGGCAGAACGTTGAATGAGTGCATTTTGATCTGCTGTGGAAAGCGTAGATTCGGTCACGCGTTTATCGAAAACATTAATAACAGAATGAAACGTAGCACCTAATCGTGCAAATAAGCTAAAACGTTTTTTCTCCCACAAGGTTTGTCTGACACCTAACGTCGCACTCAATAGACGAAATTCTACTTCACCAGGCGATTTCTGAACGTAACCGGTGAAGAGAGAACCCCCTGTGAACGATACATTTGAAGCATAAGTTTTTGAACCGTAAATCAATCCGGCTTCAAATTCCGAATTTTTATGCGTGTAAGACAGTGTGAGTCCGCCTGCCGCAGAATATGCGACTTCTGACACCGGCAATTCTCTATTATTACTGAAGAAAGAAGTATTCACAAAATCTGTATTGCCGGACATCTGCACACCAATTTGCCAATGTTTTTTACTTTTCATATCGGCTATCGTTAAACGCACGGGCGGGGATACTTCAAGCGTATTATTCAAAGCAAGTACATCGGCATTTAAAGTATTTATCGGAAGTATCGGCGTTATTTGTGCTTCCGCCGCCAAAATAATATCTTCTTGTTGCGTTTTAATATCTGAACTTAAAACAAGTACATCTTGTTGATTTATTTTTTCCCAAAGTTTTGTTTTCTCGTTACTTAATTCCGAAACATTTAATACTTGAAGGACGGCAATACTATTTTTAGTTTCAAAATTATCGGTCAATTTATTATCGCCGATTGCATTGAAAGAAACAGTTTGACTGTTCGATAAAACGATAATTTTGTTTTTTAAAGAAGTTGGAGTGGGTTCGATTTTAATACTACCTTCAATGCCGGTGCGCTTATCGGCACTCATAATATCATTACTTACAAAATTACCGGATTTAATTTTAAGCGATGCCGCCGCGAAAATAGAAGCACTGTCTTTTGGAATAGGGACAACTTGTTTTATTGTCGGATTGCGTTGGTGGTGCATCGGTGCCGGCACAAAATTAGTCTCCATAATGTTTATGGTAGATAAAACCGCCAAAAGTAAAACCGCCAACTCAATGACTTTATAGCGTACGATTTTTCCGTACCAAGTAAAATGTTCGTCTAATATTTTCGACATTTTATCCCAATGTTCAGGATTAAAACGCGGTTCGGTCTTACGTAGGTTATCGGCAATAGTATCATCGAAACCGGCATCTTTTTTTTCTTCGGCATCTAATTTTGCGGCAAACGCGTTCCAATTTGCCGGATTGTAAAGCGGTTCAACGCGATTGATATTTTCTGCAATTGTGGTATCGAAATTATTATTCAATTTATTGTCTGCCTCTAATTGCGATACAAAAGAGTTCCAATGTAACGGATTAAACTCAGATTGCGTGGTTTCTATCGTTTTTAAAATATTTTTATCGAAATTATTGTCTTGAGCATCAAGCACGTCAAGTTTTTCCTGCATCAGTTTCCAATGCCGGTGATTGTAAGACACTTGTATATTATCAAGTGCCGCACGAATTTTTTTGTCGAATATATTTTCGTCGAAGGGTTGTTCTTTATTTTTCATTGTATTGTCCGTATTTGCTCGTTAACATTTCTTGTAATTTTAAGCGTGCTTTCACGAGATTTGAACGGGAAGTACTTTCGGTAATTTCCAATTTCTCGCCCACTTCTTTGTGCGAAAAACCTTCTACCACATATAAATTAAATACAGCTCTGTATGCCGGCGTTAAATTCTGAACGGCAGATAAAATATCTTTTTCAGAACACTTGCTGAGTGCATCGGGAACATCTGAACTCAAGTTAAAAGCAGTATCAATATCATCTGTACGTCGGCGCACTGTTTTTCGATAATAATCAATCGCTGTGTTCACCATAATACGGCGTATCCAAGCATTTAAAGACGTTCCGGGTTGATAAGCTGAAATATATCTGAACACTTTTAAAAAACCTTCGTGCATAATATCAAGTGCATCCTGATCATTATTTGCATAATGCAAGCAGACGCTCATCATTTTGCCGTAATAATCTTCATACAAACGTTGTTGCGCCCAACGTTCCTTGGCAATACAGGCTTGAATAAAATCGTGTTCTTCTAAATTCAGTTGGATGGCTATATCCATGTCTGTAATTAATTTATTGTTTTACAAGAATACACACTGTTGATTGGTTTATTTTTTGAAAACGTTTAAAATGTGATTTTCGCTGCTTAAAAATCGAAAATCCCGGTTAATTATTATTCAAAGATAGGGTTTTTTGATGGTTAGTGGTTAATTGTAACCGGTTAATGCTAAAAAAAATGCACAAAGAGAATTTAGTTTTCTTTGTGCATTTTTTTTCATTAACCATTAAAAATTAAAAATTATTTCGGTGCTTCTGTAACACTTGTAATAAAATAAGGTGTTTCACCGCGCCAATCGAATTGTTTCAAAAATTGCTTATAATGCAAAGTCACGCGAGAACCTTTAGCTTCAGCCTCTTTAAGTGCCTTAACGACCGCGTCATCACCTTTTTCAACCGAAAATAACCAAATTGTTCCGCCCAACGTTTGATTACTCGTTTGAGTCGGATCGCTTGGCGAAATGGATGCACCCGGCAACAGCAATTCGCCTTCCCAAGTTTTGAAAGCAATACCTTTCTCGCTTAATTTTCTTACTACGCCGGTTCGGTCTCCATTACTGTAAGGAAACCAAAGTACAAAAGCTGTATAAGCGATGCCGGCTAAAATTAATAAAATAATCAACGTCCATAAACGGCGACGCCAATGCGTTGGTTTTGCTACGATATTGGTAGCGGTTTGTGTTTTATTGTCGAAAATACTCATAGTTTTATATAATTAAGAATTAAGAATTAAGAATTAATTTTTTTGCAAGTAATATGAGCTTGAAATTCATCAGCCTGAGAGAAGCCTTCGAAAATTAAAAATTAAAATTGAAAAAACTACTCTTAATTCTTAATTTTTAATTCTTAATTTTATTCCGCCGCCCATTGTGCCGTATTTGCAGCTTCACGTGCATCACCGTTAATTTCTTCCCATAAAATATCTTTCAATGCGACCAACCCTTTTTGTGCGACGGCAGAAATAAAGACGTGCGGAATATCGGATGGCAACTCCGGCAAAATCATTTCTTGCATTTCATCATCAATCAAATCACATTTTGTAATGGCGATGACACGCGGTTTGTGCAACAACTCTTCGTTGTACATTTCTAATTCGTGCAACAAGATACGATATTCATTGGCAATACCTTGCATGGTATCGCATGGAATCAAAAATAAAAGTACGGCATTACGTTCAATGTGTTTGAGAAAACGAATACCCAGACCTTTACCTTCGTGTGCATCTTCGATAATACCGGGAATATCTGCCATGACAAACGAACGGTGATCACGATACGCAACGATACCCAAACTCGGCACGAGTGTCGTGAAAGGATAAGAAGCAATCTCAGGCTTAGCCGCCGATATAGATGCCAACAGAGTAGATTTTCCGGCATTCGGAAAACCGACCAAACCGACATCCGCCAAAACTTTTAGTTCTAAAATGACCCATGATTCTAATCCCGGTTCGCCTGGTTGAGAATAACGCGGTGTTTGGTGCGTGGCATTGGCAAAATGTTGATTACCTTGTCCGCCGCGACCGCCTTTCATTAAAATCCGTTCTTGATTATTTTCCGTAATTTCTAATAATATTTCGCCTGTTTCCACATCTTTTGCAATCGTGCCGAGCGGAACATTTACGATCATATCCGCGCCGTCCGCGCCGGATTTATTTTGCCCACTGCCACCTGCACCGTCCGTCGCAAAAATATGTTTCCGAAATTTGAGGTGCAAGAGCGTCCATAATTGCGCATTACCTCTTAAAATAACATTGCCGCCGCGTCCGCCATCGCCGCCGTCAGGTCCGCCTTTCGGAACAAATTTCGCGCGGTAAAAATGCGTACTACCCGCTCCACCTTTACCGGAACGGAACATGATTTTAACGTAATCTATAAAATTTTCGTTTGCCATTTATTTAGCTGTGAACGATCAGCCGTCAGCTATCAGCTATCAGCATTGTGTTGTTTGCTGATAGCTGATAGCTGACGGCTGATAGCTATTTTTATTTCTTCGCATTTAAAATCGCCAATACATCATTTGTGATGTCGAATTTATCGTTGACGAAAAGGAAATTGCTGCCGCCGTTTTTTGAATAACTCACAACATAATCGTAACCTTTTTGTGTTTCTAAAGTTGAAAGTACATCATGGATACGTTTTTGTAAATCTTCGTTAAATTTTTGCGTTTCGTCTAATAAATCTTTAGATTTTTTATCGCGGTCTGCAATAGCAGCTTGTTCTTTTCTTTGTAGTGCCTGACCTTCTTGTTGCAATTGTACTTGCGGTACTAAACCTTTTTGTGCTTTTTCTTGTAAAGCCGCCATTTCACTTTGCAATTCACGACCTTTAGCCTCAAGTGCAGAACTCAAAGTTTTTTTCCGGCTTTCAAACTTTACTTGTTGATCTTTGAACCAAGCATATTTTTCTTGAAGTGAATCTATATTTACAAAAACAACGCGCGCATTTGCTATACTTGCTTGTGCTGCAACACCGGCATCTTTTGTCACAGTAACCGGAGATGTGGTTGCTTCCTGTTTTTTACAACTCCCAAAAACAAGAGTAGATAAAATTATTAACGCTAAAAGAAAGTTTTGTTTCATGCTTTTTAATGTTTAGTTTTTTTAGTTCTTCTGTTTTTAGTTTTAAATCAATCAATTTCGGTGATTCTTTAATTCAATAAATTCAGGTATTAGACGCAAATGTAACTTAAAAAAAGATCAGAACACAATTTTGAAAATAAATACTCGAAGTGAATCTCCGCCAATTGTTTTTTTGTTCCTTTGAGTTTTATATAAACTGATATAGCGAATCTCTATTATGGACAAAGCAACAAATCATCACGATGTAATTATTGTAGGTGCCGGTCCCGCAGGCTCTTCAGCAGCCGCTATTTTGGGCGAAAAAGGACATTCGGTACTTTTGATGGATAAAGAAAGTTTTCCGAGAGATAAAACTTG
>JAYTNA010000737.1:0-2348 GCA_043748865.1 Saprospiraceae bacterium | reverse complement strand
TAATCAAATGATTAACTTTGCACCGTGAAAAAAAATTTCTCAATGTATAAAGCAAAAACAGTAGCAGAAGTAATAGATAAAAGAGAAGTTTTGATGCGCTCGGCGATTAAACTTTTTGCGGAAAATGGTTTTGATGCCGTTACAACGCGCATGATTGCAGCTGATGCCGGTGTGAATATGGCTTTGATTTCTTATTACTTTAATTCAAAAGATGGTTTGTTCGATGCGATTGTGGATGAACGTGTGCCGGCTTTCGGTTCGAGATTGCGCAGTATTCAGAAATTAGATATTACATCGGTTGAAAAATTGGACTTAGCCATATCAGCTTATTTTGATAGAATTATATCATCACCTGATTTTGCAAAAATAATTTACAGAGAACTCTCTTTGAAAAAACGCTCGCGCAATAGTGAAAAACTGATGGAGGCTTTTAAAAAAAACCAAAGCCTTTTAGAAGAAATTATTAAAGAGGGACAAGATAAAAATGAATTTCGGCGCGATACAGATTATAAAATGGTGATGCTGTCTTTTTTTTCTACCGTTATTATGCTCGTCAACACAACAAACGTTTGCAGCATGATGCTACACGAAAGTGAGGAAATGATACACAAAGAAGATTTTAAACAACGTGTGAAAAACTATTTTCACTTTATGTTTTCAGAATTACTACTGCCAATAACAGGACAATAGACAATTGACAAAAGACAATAGAAAAAGGAATCATTAAATAAGAAACTTTATAAAAGATAATTCAATTTAAGTTTTCAAAATAATCTATCGTCCATCGTTAAAAACAAAATAAGATGTCCAAAACAAAAACCCAATTCAGGTATCAAGTATCAGATACCGGCAAAAAGAATCGAAAATCTAAAATCACCCGACTATTTTTTTGTGCGGTGTTTGTGCTAAGTTGCGTAAAAACAATTTCGGCACAAACGAGCGTCAAAAACCTCACGATTGATGAAGCTGTGCGTTTAGGTATTGATTACAGCCGACAACTGAAAGCGAGCAACGCCAAACTTGATATTGCAAAAGCGAAACGCGAACAATACTGGGCAGCACAAATTCCAAACTTAACAGCATCTGCCAATTATACGCGTGTGAGTGACAATATTACACCATTTTCTGTAACTTTTCCGGGAGCTGCCGCGCCGTTTGTATTAAATCCACAGGTTTTAAATCAATATTATTTCAAACTATCGGCGCAACAAATAGTTTATGCGGGTGGCAGAGCACTAAATTTCTATAAATCATCGGAGTTATTAGAAAAAGCGGCGCAGTTAGATGTCATTAAAGATAAGTTAGAAATTAAAAACAATATTGAAGCTGCCGTAATTAATCTCTACAAACTGCAACAATCGAAACTTGTTCTCGACGAAAATTTTAAAGTTTTCAGCGGACGTTTAACAGATGCCAAAAATTTTACGGCAAGCGGAACGGCTATTTATAATGATGTCATGCGTGCCGATTTAGCAGTGACTCAAATTCAAACATCTCAACAAGAAATAAATAATGCGATTGAAACGGCGCGTTTCAATTTATGTATTATGTTGGGTTTGCCTACCGATACAAAAATCGAATTGGATAGCAGTTCAATTATTACCGAAAAAAATTTAGCCGTTTTAGATACTTATTTAACGGCTTCGGCAGCACGACCGGATATTGCTGCGCAAGATTTACGCAAACAAGCTACAGAAAAAATGGTAGAAGTTGCAAAAGGGGCTTATTTGCCTTTGGTTTCAGTTGGCGCAAACTTGTATGACAATCGTCCGAATCAACGTGTTTTTCCGCCGGAAGATGCTTTCAAAAGTACTTGGGATTTAGGTGTTTCTGTGTCGTACAATATCAGTAGTTTATTCACCAATAAATATCAAGTCAACGAAGCAAAAGCGAATTTAGCTGTCGCCGATGCCATAAAAGAACAACTCACTGATGCCGCAAAAATGGAAATAGGTGCATCTTATTTTGCGTATCAAACCGCACTTGAAAAAATAAAATTGTCGGAAAAAACGATTGAACAAACAAAGGAAAACCGACGCGTAATCAACAATCGTTATAAGGTACAACTATCATCTATCGTTGAATTACTCGATGCCGATGCCTTAGTTATTAATGCGCAATTGAATCTAGAGAGTACCAAAGCCGATGCGGAATTGGCGTATAGAAAACTTTTAAAAGCAAGCGGGAAATAATGGTTAATTGTTAGTTGTTAATGGTTAATGATTATTAAAAAAAATTCAAAAAATATTTTCGAAAAAAAAATGGTTCTTTGACAATTTTAATGGAGTTGCGATTTTTTTGTAAATTTGCCTTATGAATATTAACTCGGCTTACGAGCAACTTCTGAA
>JAYTNA010000736.1:0-5373 GCA_043748865.1 Saprospiraceae bacterium | reverse complement strand
GATAAAGCAATCGCACTTGGTTACGATAAAATTTATTTAGAAACGATGCCCGAATTAAAATCTGCCGTTCCACTTTATGAATCAATCGGTTTCAAGTACGTACCGAAATCGCTTACCGGTGGCGAACATTTTGGTTGTAATTTGTTTATGCTGAAAAATTTAAAAATATTTTCGTAAAAATCTAATTTTTATTTTGATACAACGTAACATTATATTAATTTTGCGCCTCAAAGTTCATCAGTGCATAATTCGTCATGGAAATTATAAAATTAATACACGAGAAATTAACGGAAAAGAAAAATTATCCGGCTTTCAAAGCGGGTGATAATGTGGTTGTCAACTATAAAATTGTTGAGGGCGATAAAGTACGTATTCAAGCCTATCGGGGTGATGTGATACAAATTAAGGGTCACGAAGGAAATAAATCTTTTACGGTTCGTAAAATATCGAACGGTGTTGGTGTTGAACGTATTTTCCCGTATTCTTCTCCGAGTATTGATAGTGTTGAAGTTTTGAAACACGGTAAAGTGCGTCGTGCGCGTTTATATTATTTGCGCGATACGGTAGGTAAAAAATCGCGTATCAAAGAATTAAAAACCAGTAATAAAAACGTTGCTAAAAAAGGTTTCGCTGCTAAAGCTGCTGCGGCAGTTGTTGCTCCGACTCCGGTCCCGGAAGCAGTGGTAAATGCAGAAGGGTAAAATTAAATTTTAAAGATAAAAATAAAAAATGCCGCTCTAAGGATTTAGAGTGGCATTTTTATTTTTTCCATGTTAAAACAAATTCAATTTTCAATCACAATTTCAAACTTAAACAAAAGCCCATGAACACCCGCCCGCGAAAATTTTGCTTTCTTGACGCGATTTTTTTCGGGATCAATCGCATAGTTGATAGACATTCTGAAATCGGCGGCTTCTAAATTGGTATTATCAAAAACGGCTTTTTCTAAATTACAATCATCAAAACCGGCACCGGATAAATCTGATTCCGAAAAATCTACTTCCTTGAGAGTGCAGTTTTTAAAAATTATTTTTTTGAGTTTAAGTTTGTAAAATGTACAAAAATTCAAATTACAATCATCGAAATTTACGGAAAATAGAAAATCATTGCAATGCTCGAAATTCAATCCGAGTATTTTACAATCTTTAAATGCGACATTTTTAAAAGAGGTTTGTGAAATTTTTGCCAAACTCAAATCACAATCAGAAAATTTGCAATCGGAAAAAATGATGCTCATTAAATCGCCGTTTGCAAATGTGCAATTCGTAAAAGTACAATTGTCGTATTCGCCTTTTTCCAAAGCGGTTTTAGAAAAATTTTGATTATCGAAAATTTTATCTTCGAAATACGTTTTGCTCATTTGTTTCTTAAAACTTTGATACCCAAATTTTGTTCGTTACACTCTACGGCAAACAGTACCATTTCAGTCACAAGTTCAATTGGAAATAATTCATTTATCGGAAATTGAACGGCAGATTTCGATACGACATATTCACTCAATCTACTTCTGAATGCATCTAAAATATGTGGTCGCATATAAACGGCGTAATGATTTTTGTAAGTGTGAAACCAAACCAATGCACCTTTATATTTAAAAGCGGGCATAGAGTAACTTATTAATTCTTCAGCTTCAGGTGCGGCATCTCGAATCGTTTGTCGCAACAACTCCAATGTCGGTTGAATTTGTTCGCGTTGTAAAGCTATATAATCGTCAATCGTCGTGAATTTTATTTTTTCCATTTTTAATCGTTATTGGTTATCCGTTATCTGTTTTCCGTTATTTGATGAAAACATCAGCAAAAATAATTTATTTCTCATTCCTATTCTAACAATTTTACTAAACATAAAATATCTCTGCTATTGTGTCCGTCCGGATAAATTTCGAGGCAATAACCTTTCGGGTCGAGGCGCGGGTTTTTTAATAATTCATTGAAAGTGCTGCCCACATTAGGAATATCTTTGTAATAATCTTTTATCAAAACGCTGTCGTAAATTCCTTTTTTTATCGCGAAAGTCGGAAGATTTAAAGTTGCGGCTTCGCCGGAAAAAATTTCATTTGTTGCGGCAGCATAAAATATTTTTCCTTGTGCATCCGGATATGAAACGCCATAAAAAGTTCTACCGACTTTTTCCGGAAACAAAGCGTGTAACTTTTCATGCGCATCGTGAACGCCTTTGGGAAATGATGCGGCTTCTATGCAAATCACTTTAATGTCGGTGGCTATAATTTTCATTTCCGGTGTATTATTCATAGCAATAAGATTTTTATTTTTTAATCGAAATAAGTGCCGGTATCGCCGCTTACGATTTTTTTGTAAAGCAATTGAATTTGGCTTTTTAAAATTCTATCTTCTGATAATTCCGGCAAGTTGTTAATTTCAAAATAACCAATATCTAAAATATCAAAACCTTTTTGCAATTCTAAAGAACCGGCAGTACAAAGAAAAACAAGTTTATAAACATAAAAAGCTTGTGGCGGATGCGCGTGCATTTTTTTATCAAAAACTGCCAATAATTTTTCAGTCACAATATCTAATCCGGTTTCCTCTTTAAATTCTTTTACCATTACTTCACATGGCGAATAACCAATATCCGCCCAGCCGCCCAGCAACGACCATTTTCCGTCCATACTTTCTCGTACCAAAAGAATTTTCCCTTCTTTTACAAGTATGCCGCGAATATCTACTTTTGCCGTCGGGTATTCTTTTACATCAAAATATAAATCTTTAAGCACTTCAATTTTTTTTCCGGTGAGTTCGTGAAGCATTTCAAAACTCATGGTAAGGAGTTCATGATAACGTTCAGTGTCATATTCGTTTTTACTGTATAATAAACCAATATCGGCGATAGCTTTTATTTTTTTTATATGCAGTAAAAGTCGAGCTAATTTATCCATCTATTATAAATCTAAAAAATTGAAAAATAAATCTCTTTACTATTTTTTATACTAAGCTGCCATTTACATTAAGCCTTCATCACAATTGGTGGCAGTATATCTGAAGTTTTTCTCAAATTAATTAACGATATTTGTTCAATTCCTCAACTAATTTGAAAACGGTTGTGGATGATTCTGCATTAGCAGGTGCAGTATTATGTTCTTCATGCCATTTCAAATTTCTTTTAGCACGTTCGATTGCTTTATATTGACGAGAAATTCCATTTTCTTCAATAAGTAGTTGATTAAAAAAATCATCATTGATTTTTTTCGTTTTTTTACCATCATAAAAACACTTTAAAGGCTTTAAGTAACCTTTTATTTTATAGTGATAATCTCCTCTCGGCATATTTTCGCCTCGATGATCTTCAAAATGCAGAATAAACCAATATTCAAAGGCTTGATTAGAATAAGCTACTTTTATTGAATTGGACTCGGCTAAAGATAAGGCATCAGTGAAATTAATAAGTTGCTTTGGACTATCGTGGTTTGGGTTAGCATCAAAAACGCACCACACAAAATCAAATTCCTTATTATCTTCTTCGTATTGTTTTTTTATTTTTATTGCCTGCCCAACTAAAAATAAATTGCTGACACCTTTACCAATCGGTTTTATTGTAGCAGTTGATAATTTAAAATGATTGAAATAACTTGGTTCCGTATTTTTTCCTTCACAAATTATTAAAAAAGATTTTTTTACAACTCTATTTGGTTTTTTTCTATCAAAAATCGGCGCACCTCTTTTTCTATTTTTCATTTTCATGGGCTACTTCATTTTGATTGACGAATAGTTTTTCAAAATTATTCAAATATGGAATAGCACCATACTTACCTTTGATATAGTTTTTTTCAAAGTCTTCACCCATTCTCGCTTTTTCGCCGTTTTCAGTTTTAAAATCAACTAAAGAATATAAACTTGATGCACCATATCTGTCTTTTTCTACAAACCAAATTTGATCACGACGAAATAAACCCGAAGAAAGTAAATTAGTATCGTGCGTATTGAAAATGAGTTGTGCGTTTTTAGGATTCGTTTCTTTAGAATTAAAGGTTGAAATAATTTTGCAAACTAAATTGGGATGAAGTTTAGCATCTAATTCATCAATTGCAATAGTTATTCCTATTTCTAAGGCTAAAATTATAAGTGCAGAAGAAGCGAAATACTTTTTTGTACCTGAAGATTCATCTTGTTCAAGCGAAAATTTTTCAATTCCTATTGACTTTTTTGTCTTATCAAATTTTTTATGAAATACGCTAACATCCGAAAATAAATTTTTATCAGCTTCTTCTAATTTTTCAAATTTTTTTTTAAAATCAGATTGAATATTTTGCGGAAGGTTTTCAATATGAAATTTCACAGGTTTCAAATCTTCTATGTTTAAATCAGCATTTTGAAGATATTTTAAGATATCGCCTTTGAATATTTCATTTTTAAGCATTTGTTTCGCAGTCGCCTTGTTTATATTTTCTTCTAAGTCTGAAAGAACTATAAATTCTGATTCAATCCATTCTAATATCTTTTGAGATTTCTTATCATTAAATTGTGCCGCAACTGATAATAGTAGAGCATTCTTTCTTACCAAAGTATTTTTTACTAATAATTTTAGTTTGTTATTTTTAGGATGTATTTTAAATTCTTGGTTATCGCGATAGAACAATTCAACTTCTTTTGTTTCCGGACGATGATAAAGCCATTCTGATATAACTTCTTCTTGATTTACCTCAAATCCATATCGAAACATTTCATTATTAATAATAAAATTAATTTCAAACAAAGAAGGCTCTTTTTCAGAATCACTGTTCAAACGAAAACTAAAAGGTTGTTCCGCTATTTTTTCGCTTGATTGTTTATCTTTTGAAGAAGTCAACATCATTGAACGGATAAACTCCATAGCTTCTACTAATTTAGTTTTACCGCTTGCATTAGCGCCATAGATTACAGCACTTTTGAGTAAATTAAGATTAAATTTAGGTATTTCAAAAACATTATCATCCCATCTTGTTTTAAGATCATATTTAGAGGCAACCATGCTCAAAGTAGTTTCTTCTTTGAAGCATTTATAGTTTTTAACTGTGAATTGAATTAGCATAATAAGGCTGTTTATTGCAAATATAACGCAATAAAACGTTTTATTGTTGTAAAAATTGAAAAATAATTTTATTTTACAGTAATTGAAGTTTCAAATATGACTTCAAACTAAAATAGAAACCGAATTAATATGAGGCTGATATTTATAATTATTTTTGAGAAATAATTTTCATCTCATAAATAATTTCAAAACAAAAATAATTTCTCTGTCAATAAAAAGAAAAAATCTTTCAACAAAGATTTAGTTTTGTTCGAAAAAAAAATGGTTCTTTGACAATTTTAATGGAGTTGCGATTTTTTTGTAAATTTGCCTTATGAATATTAACTCGGCTTACGAGCAACTTCTGAA